>JAEZUI010000008.1 GCA_023421115.1 Bacillota bacterium
CAATAAACTTCAATGCAATACCAACATTCATCGGCATTATATAATAAGCAGTAATAAACAATATTGTCTGATGTATCATATAAAAAGGCAAGGCTGCCTCATTTGCATACTTTAAAAGCTTATTTGAATGATTCAAGTACTTAATACATACACCAAGTAAAAACACAATCCAACTCCATATATTAATAGTCCTTAATATCTGGTAAATAGCAAATCCTAACGTAAATTTAGGTGAAAGTTCCCATACCTCAACACAACCTTTAGCCAACAAAAAAGCCAAAATTCCAGAGCAAACAACTCCCATGATCAGACCAATTATCCGGTTGTTTACAACTGCTATCCTATATTTAATGTCCGACCGGATTATATATCCATAAAGAAAAAATGCAAACCAGAAGAAAAAATCTGCCCAATCTAAATATTGGCTGAATCTTGCCCTTAATGCAACTTGTATTGAGGCAATTGGTACAATAAATAAAAATATTCCGAAAGGCTTTTGACCTATGGCATTAATTCCAGAAAAAACATTTAATCCGCTCTTCCTATTTAATAACAAAAAAATCGGAAGTGCAAGTAATGAAAAAATAAATAAAAACCCTAGAAACCACAAATTATGGCTATATGCAAAAAACCACCTTAAGTTATATTCAGGACGCATCCCATCGAGAAAATGAGGGTAAAAATTTAAGAAAGCACCTCTGTATTTACCTTCATCAAGCTGTTGAATATATTCCTGAGGCGGTATCAGAATAAAAAGACCGCAAACAAAAGGTACTATAAGCCTTTTAAACCTCTCTTTTATATAATAAGTCTTTGATTTGAATCTCAGCGCCAAATAGGAAGCAGCTCCTGCTAGAAGAAAAAACAGAGGCATAAGCCATTGTATAATAAAGCCTGTAAATACGGTCATCCCGTAACTGACTTGTGGATTTTTTATGTGCCAATCTACTACATCAAAAACTCGTCCCACATGAAAGCAAAACACCATAACCATCCCGATAACTCTTAACCAGTCTAAATAATGGTCTCTTACATGCTTTTTTTCGATTTGCTTTGATTTCAAATCCATTAGCAACCCCCACTGTAATTTTCAGCTATATGTAGCAAAATACATTTTATTAATAAAACACAGATATTACCAAAAAATTAGCGGTTTTCATTTGCTGAAAACCGCTAATTTTTTTGATGGTCGGAGTATGGAGATTTGAACTCCAGGCCTCTTGGTCCCGAACCAAGCGCGCTACCATCTGCGCTATACCCCGAAAAACTACATATATATTTTAACAGCATTGTTTAATCTAATCAATATTAATTTTACTAAAATAAATATTTCCGTTAATTTTAGGCAATTCAAACCAAAAGGTCGTGCCCTTCCTTCAACACTAAACATCCCAAATTTGCTGTTATGTGCTTCAAACAACCCACTTAATACTATGATCTCTATCCTTATCTTGTACTTACCTTTCATGTACTATTTAATTTTCAGTTCAACTTTGTCCCATTTGATATAATCGTTTGCCGCCGAGTTAAAAGAGTAATCATTTTCTTGATCGTACATACTCCAGTCATTCTTTGAAAACCTTACCTGTATCACAACACTTTGTCCTGAGGCTAGAATTCCTGCATTCTTAGCAAAACCCACCTCAAGGTAGTAGTCTGCCCCTGCTTTCGGAACAGCCATCTTAATAAACTTTCCCGTCACCTTTTTTGAATCAATATTGGACCAGTCACATATGAACGATTGATCTATTTCACTGTCTATTGTGTAATAATATTTTATAGTAACCTATGAAAGATCAATATTTGAGTTTCCATTGTTGATAAGCTTGAAATGTGGAAATACAACTCTAGTCGACTGAGTTCTATTTGAATTATACATCTGCACTTCAATATCACCTGTTATAGATGTCGGTTTTGGCGCTGGTGTAGCATTAGTTGTAGGTTTCGGTGTGGGTGCTGATGTTGGTGCTGATGTTGGTGTTGATGTTGGTGTTGATGTTGATGTTGGTGTTGATGTTGGTGTTGATGTTGGTGTTGGTGTTGAAGTCGGTGCCGGTGTAGGCGTCAATGTTGGTGTTGGTTTCGGCGTAGGCGTCGGTGCTAGTGTAGTTGTTGATTTTGGTGTAGATGTTGGCGTTGGCGTTGGTGTCGGTGTTAGTGTAGCTGTTGGTGTAGCTGCTGCTGTTGGTGTAGATGTTGGTGTCGGTGTTAGTGTTGCTGTTGGTGTAGAATTAGTTGGAGAAGATACAATAATCCCACCGGATGTAGATAAAACATTAATGGTTTGTAAATTTTTATCAACAAACGCTCCTGCAGCTAGTAGATTAATTTCACTATACCCTGTTTGAGCTGACTCTTTTATCCTCAAATGCACATCAGCAAATCTGCCGTCAGAAGTTAATAACTCAGCATCATTGTCGCTTACATTTACATATATTATTGCTGCTTTCCCTTTGCTAAGCTGTGTGTTTGAGTTAAAATTAGTGGCATTATATATAATATTACCAGGTGTAATACTTAAAATTTCTAATACATCAGGGTCATATTCCAATGCAAAATTACACTTCTTTATACCATTAGTGGGAACATTTATAAAATTAACAGGAACTACAATAGCTTCCCCTGCATTTCCCTCAACAATATCAGCCTCTATACAAAATGCTTTAACTGTTACAGAAGGTGTTGGCGTTACTGTTGATGTTGGTGTTGGTGTTGGTGTTGCTGTTGCTGTTGCTGTTGCTGTTGGTGTGGGCGTTTGCGTCAGCACAGGCGTCCGAGTCGGTATAGGTGTTTGAGTAGGGATATGTATTTGTGTCAGCCCAGGAGTTGAAACAGGTTGATTTCCTTGCACACTTGATTTTACATGCTCCACAGTAATTTTTCGTTCCTGTCCATTCCATATCACATTACAATTAACGTTCTCAAGCACTACTCTCAAAGGCACAAAAGTCCTTTCATTTATAATCTGCGGAGCTACATCAATCTCAATATTATGTCCATCAACTAAAATAACTTTTTCTCCAATCCAAAGCTCAATAACTTTTCCTTCGCAATAAACGGTAACTTTTCTTTCCGATGCACCCCAAACAACACTCCCTCCTATAGAATCTATAACAGCTCTTATAGGAAGCAGTGTTCTTTCATTTACAATAACCGGTTTTGTTGCTCTTCCAGGATCAATTTCATAAAGGCTTCCATTTACATTCATATATGGATTGTCTATCTGAAGAACTATAGTTGTCATCGAACTCTCTATAGGTGTCACATATACTTCATTAGAAGCTTCGCCTACTGTTATTTCACCGGAATTATTATACACAGGTCTGACTATATAACAATAGGTAAAACCATTTACTACATTCTGATCTGTATAATTAAGACCTTCCACAGGAAAATCAGTATCTGGCTTTTGGCTAAATACGCCGGTCAACCCTCTTTTATATACGTAATAACCTATTACATTCTCGTTTGTCACTCTATCCCATTTCAAAAACACCTGTTTATCTCTAGCTTCAGCATATAGCGGTCCCTTTGATGAATTATTATAATTTATTGGATTAGAGGAACTTACCACAGGTACATAGGTTGGTGAAGGAGTGGTTAATGCACCATGTGTAGAGGACGGAATAGGAGTAGAAGATGGTAAAGGAGTGAGTGATGCACCAAGTGTAAAGGATGCTACAGGAGTAGCAAATGAGTTTGAATCTATAGTCAGTACACCATCTCTAAAGCTCGCATTTATCCTTTTTAATCTAGCATCGCCAAATGCGCCTTCGTCACTAACAAAAATTGAAGTTGCACCCTTTTGTGCAGTATCTTTAATTTTAGCTATTATATTAACAAAATCCCCGTCAGATTTGATAGCGTCCTTTCCATCCATGGCCATATCTAGAAAAAGTAATTTTATTGTTCCTGTTTCAGGATAGGGCATGCCACCATAATTGATTTCAGGCCTACTTACAATTCTTCCCGGAATCACACCCGTAACGTCTAGAATATTAGCGTCATACTTTAATTCAAAGTTGATGGAACTTATTCCAGTATTAGGTACATTAATAAAGTTTACAGGTATTTTAATCTCCTCTCCAGGTTTTCCCTGAAAGGAAGCTATTTCTACAATTACTTCATCAGCTGCAACTACACTCAACGGTCCTACTATAAACCCTAAAGCAACCAATACAATACTCAAAAAGCAAGCAATACACCTCTTAAATGTACATGAAATAAACATCCTACCACTTCCCTCTCAAAATACTAAAAAAATTTCTTTAAACTATAATTAAAATCCTTTTTCTTTTTTATGTGCTCGTATATATAGTAAAAAAAGGTTTTGTAAAACTTAATTTCTAATGGCCGCGAAGTAAAAAAGAGATATTTTTAACAAGGTAGCTTCGTTAAATATTATCAGAGTCGATGATTATGCTGCATTGAAATGTGTTATATTTTGTTTTAGAGGAAAAGACTTCTATATAAAACAAACATAACAAATAATAGTAATATAGAAAGAATCTATATTACTATTATATAACATAAATATGCCTTAATACAAGCTATATAGTTATAATTGTAGTGTGTAGGGGTGGTTATAACTATTTTCTTAAAGCCATCTTAAAAATCCGCAAATATTTCGCCAAAATTAATGCCTGCTATATGTTTACCATTATACCTAGCTCTGATATTGAGCTTTGCCTCTTGAAATTCTTCGCTTACTGCACCGTTTTCAATGGCAGCTTTTGCCTCAATAAATGCTGCAAGCTCATCGGATGCCTTTATAATTTTGCCGTCTCTTGGGCTGTATTTGTCTTCATTATAATTCTCGTTTATCTCTTCGCAGCTTTTATGCTCAACTTTTTCGTCTATCAAAACAACATTTTCAAACTCACTCTCGATAAACATCCTTATCTCCGGAAGAAATTCCTTTGGCACTAGCGGATATAACTGTTTTTCCATCTGCTCGTTTTCAATTTCCTTGATCAAGTCACTCAAACCTTCAACACAGCTCTTTATCGGTGAAATAATGTCCCTTGTAAGCACCTCGGGAAGATCGTGAAAAAGTCCCTGAAAGAAATTATTAGAGCATCTCACTGGGCAAGCTTTTATTTCAAGGCTAAACAAATAGGACAGAATTGCTACAAACAGTGAATGTCCTAGAACTGAAGTCTTTGGTATTCTGTAAAGATGGGACCATCTAGCCTGAAACCTCAAGTGGCCACAGAGCTCAATAAAATTCTTATAATTACTGTTTAGGGCTAGCTGCTTCATACCTTCTAGGTCATTGAACTTTTCGATCCTCTCTATGAATTCTCTCTTAATATCCTGAACCTCGTAACCATTAGGACTTAAGCGCTCAATTATCTCAAACTCCCACCTTGAAGCATAGTTGTGAGCTGCACTAAGTATTTTCTTGTTTATAGACGGCTGCTCATCGGCAAAATAATTCCTAAACCTATTGCAAAAATCTTCTCCTAGCGGTGAAATAATTGTTTCAAGATTGTCATACACATATTCATTCAAGAGTTTGTACTTCCTAGGATCTGCCTTGATTTTGTAAAACACGGGTGGTTTTATGTCGGTAATTACAATTCTCTGCAGCATTTCAAAAATGCCGCCCTCTATAATCTCAATCCAACTAAAACCGGGCTTTGTTTCCTCAAACTTACCTAAAAAATATGCAATAAACATCTTGTGTGCCTGTTTGTCAAGCTCAATCAGTTCAATAGGTCTTAACTTATCGTTCCAACGCTGCATATATGCTGCTGAAAATATCTTCATAATTAGACTTTTTCTTATCATAATATCACCTTATCTTTTAATTTCGCCTCTAATCCTTGAAATGAAGATGTCAAAGCAAAGGATTTGTTCTTAATTCAGCCTATATAAACTATAGCAAATTGTACCAAGCATTACAATAATGCATTGCTTTTTGTAAATGCTTTATGAATATAGTCAAATGAAAAATTTTATAATATAGTTAATAAATAAAAATACAAAGCTGACGGAAAGGAATGATTATACTTATGAAGGTATTGTTTATTGGAGGCACTGGTATTATCAGCGAGGGAGTATCTCGCCGTGTAATTGAGGAAGGTCATGATCTCTATCTATTAAACCGTGGAACCCGCACTGAATTCATTCCCAAAGGTGCAAAGCTGATAACCGGAGATATACGGGATACTGACTCTTGTGCCAAAACGCTTGAAAACTATCATTTTGACGTAGTTGTTAATTGGATAACCTTTACACCTGAACAGGTAAAGGCCGATATTGAAATTTTCAGAAACATAACCGAGCAATATATTTTTATCAGTTCTGCATCTGCATATCAGAAACCACCTTTATACTATATTATCAACGAATCTACACCTTTGGAAAACCCATTTTGGCAGTATTCCAGAGATAAAATCGAATGTGAAAAAATTGTTTTGGAGGAGTACAATCGCATTGGCTTTCCTGTAACTATTGTAAGACCCTCTTTCACCTATGGGCTATCAATGATACCTGCTGCTTTAAACAGTTGGGAACATCCATGGTCCCTTGTAGACAGAATGAAAAAAGGCAAAGAAATCATTGTTCACGGTGACGGTACTTCCCTCTGGACTATGACTCATAATGAGGATTTTGCAAAAGGTTTTGTTGGACTGTTCGGAAATAAAAAATCAATAGGTGAAGCATTCCACATCACCTCTGACGAAGTTCTCACTTGGGATGATATCTATACAGCTATAGGTCACGCAGCAGGAGTCGAACCGAACCTAATACACATTGCATCGGATTTCATTGTTTCAAAAGATCCTGAACTAACGGGAGCTTTGTTGGGAGACAAATCATATAGCATTGTTATAGACAATACAAAAATAAAAAGCTTCGTTCCCAACTTCAAGGCTATAATACCGTTTGCTGAAGGTATCAAGAAAACGGTTGAGTATTTCCTTAAACATCCTGAACGCTGTACTATAGATGACGACTGGAATAGCCTTATGGATAGAATAATTGCAGCTTACAAAAGCTAATTTGAACTCTTAAAGTTTATCGCAGCGGAACATGTTTAGAGCTTCCGCTGCAATAGATCCTTTTATAGCTATTTCAAAAATGTGCATTCCCCATAATCGCAATTTTTCAAACTTTTGTGGTGTTCTCTGCTACAACTCAAATTCATAATTT
Source organism: Bacillota bacterium (assembly GCA_023421115.1). Taxonomy (GTDB): domain Bacteria; phylum Bacillota; class Clostridia; order Acetivibrionales; family Acetivibrionaceae; genus Acetivibrio. The sequence continues at coordinate 7,162 of JAEZUI010000008.1, forward strand.
CGTCTATTTCAACTCTTTTTTCGTGGGAAATATCAACAAACTCCATACCATACAGAAACTCTTCTCCGTCGGCCTCTTGGCGGATCACCTTTCCTTTTAGTATTATTCGCTTTTCGTTAATATAGCCCCCGAACTCAATCTTCATTTCAACAACATTACTTACTCCAAGCTTTCGTTTTGTCTTTATCAAAATTCCAGAACCTGATAGATTTATAACTTTAAACTTTACAGAACTATCAAACAAATTGTCACAAAAAGTCCCCTTGCCTGATATATTATTACATCTTAAATAATTTCTTTTACCGTCCATACCTTTTCTCCCTTGTTAACAGCCTCATCGTTATTTATTATTTATATACCCATTATCTAATTAAAAAATCCACAAATTAAAACACTCCTGAGTTTTTTGTTTAGGAGTGTTAATCATATTTCAATGTCCAACTGAAATCACTCAATTAAGAACAATAAAAAACAACATCCTATTTACCTACTTTTTTGTCGTCTTTATAAAAACCTGCAGCAGTTTGTGCATATTTTTTAAGCTTCTCATATACGAGATAATTTATTGTGCCCGGTGGATAAGTACCGTCCTTTTTCTTTTCGCCGGCCTTCACACCTGTTAGAATTTCAATACCTTCATCTATCGTTTTTACCGCATAGACACTGAACTTTTTCTCTTTAACAGCTTCCACCACATCATCATTCAAAACCAGATTTTTTATATTCTGATAAGGTATTATTACTCCGTGTCTTCCGTCAAGTCCACGAATTTTACATAGTTCGAAAAAGCCCTCAATCTTTTCGGTTGCACCACCAATTGGTTGAATTTCGCCCTTTTGGTTTACAGAACCGGTTACTGCAATAAATTGTTTGATAGGAACATCTGCCAGGCTTGATAATACTGCATAGAGTTCTGCACTAGATGCACTGTCTCCGTCTACACCACCGTACAATTGTTCAAAGCACAGGCTGGCTGTAAGGGTCAAAGGAATTTCCTGTGCAAACTTTTGCCCAATATAGCCGCTTAATATAAATACACCTTTTGAGTGAGATGTACCGCTCATTTCTACTTCTCTTTCAATATTTACAATGCCACTTTCGCCCATAAAAGTGTTGGCAGTAATTCTTGACGGTTTACCAAAGGAATAGTCTCCCATATCAAGTATTGTAAGCCCGTTTATCTGACCTACAACTTCTCCTTCGGTATCTAAAATGATAGTGCCGTCCTCAAGACTCTCTAAAATCTTTTTGTCATATTTATTTGATCGGTTTATCTTCTCACAAACAGCCTTTTTTACGTGCTGAGCACCTACTAGACTGCTGCCTTCAATTTCAGCCCAAGCGCAAGATTCACACAATATCTCCACTATGTCGTTAAACTTTGTTGATAGCTTTGTCTGATCCTCTACAAGCCTTGAACTATATTCAACAACCTTGGCAACTCCAGTCCTGTCAAAGTGTATAGAACCTTCTCTTTTACAAAAGGAATTAATAAATTTTGCAAGCTTTTTTGTATTTTCCTTGCTTCTATCCATTTCTGCATCAAAATCAACTTTAATCTTGAAAAGTTTTTTAAAGTCCTCATCAAACTCATATAAAGCCTGATAAAGATATTCGCTTCCCACCAAAATTACTTTTATATCAACAGGGATAGGTTCCGGTTTTAAGGTCGAAACAGCCACTAGCCCCATTTGTTCTTTCATATTTTCAATCAAAATCTGCTTTGTACGCAAGACCCTCTTTAATACTTCCCATGCCTGAACATTGCTTAAGACATCCTTAGCCTGAAGAATAAGATAACCACCGTTTGCCTGATGAAAGAGACCGCCTTTTATCATTGTATAATCGGTAGTCATTGTCCCAAATTCATTTTCATATTCCAATTTACCCAACATATTAAAAAATGTAGGATTAAAATCGACTATTACTGGTGCTCCTTTAAGTTTACTGTTATCGACCAAAAGGTTAACTCTATACTTATCTGTAGGAGAACCTTCAGAATTTCTAATCCAAGGAATCAATAACTGCTGCTGTTCATCGGAGTAATCTTCTTCACGGAAATCCTCAAGATTTTTTAATATATCTTCCTGCACATTTTCCAAAAAATCAACAACCTTTTTGTAATCCTGATATTTCTCCTTAAGATCATTTATATGCATCCCAACAGCAAACAAGGCAATTTTGTTTTCCCACTCAGATACTTTTTCTTCCGCTTCTTTTTCTATTGCTTTTATTTTTCTTATAATATCTATGGTTTCAATTTGTACAATGTTAGATTTCTCAGTTATTTCGTGTTTGAGCTTTTCATCTAGTTCACCATATTCCTCCTCTGATATGGTTTTGCCTTCTACTACAGGAAGAAAATATATACCCGCATTGGTGGTCTTTACCTTGAACCCTTGTTTTTCTGCATCCTCATTAAGTTTCTCGAGAAGCCCATTCCTTCTCGATTGGTATTCTTTTGCTATTGAAGTCTTCTCCCTCTCATAATCTTCACTGTCAAAAGCCCTTGAAATTTCCAATTGCAAAACTTTGATAAAATCCTCCATGTCTTCCTTAAAGATTTTGCCTAAGCCCGCAGGTAAATTAAGTGCAGAGGGTTGATTGGTATTCTTAAAATTATATACATAACACCAATCATCAGGTGTTTTAGCTTTATGGGCAATTTTTTTCAAATAATTTTGAGCGTAGCTGGTCTTTCCTGTCCCCGTCGGCCCACACATAAAAATGTTATAACCACGGGTCTTAATTTTCAACCCAAACTGCAGAGCTTTTGAGGCTCTTTCCTGCCCAATTATATCTTCTAACGCCTCAAGTTCGGAAGTGTCATTAAATTTGAAAGACTCCGGGTCACATTCTTTTCTAAGCATTTTGTAAGGCAAACCTTTTATTCGCGGCATAATGCTTCCCCCTTTGCACTGTTTTATAGCAATTCAAAATACATATATAGATAACGTACACTAAAGTTAAATTTATAAAGCACTTAAACGTTATCTAATTTAGATGAAGAACTTCCTTTAAAATTTAGTTTTAGAGTTTTTCATCTATAGCAGCAGAAACTGCAATAAAAGTACTAAGTTCCTACGCAATACGCATTGGAACTATAATCTCTAAGACAATAATTAAAAAAGATCAATATTTATGGTACAATGCCCAGCATGGATAATGAACATTATTTTGAAATACTTAATTAAATGCAAGTAGATTTTCAAGATAATGGCAATTAAAAGTTCTTTAGATATCTCTTTAGCAGAGCATATCTCATAAAGTATTATATTCTACCAAAAACAATGAAAATCCTTTTTTATTCTATATATTTGTGTCGCATTTTGGATAAAACTTTAGATAGAATTTTCTTTCCACATTATTATTGCATCTTCTTTATTGTCGGCATAATACTCTTTCCTAAAGCCTTCAACTTTAAATCCAAACTTTATATATAAATTTTGTGCTGAAATATTGCTTCTTCTAACTTCTAACGTCATTCTGGTGATTTCTTCCTCTATAGCTAGAGCAATTAAGCTCTTTACCAGCATAAAACCCACACCGTTTCTCCTGTATTCAGGATGCACCGCCACATTGGTAATGTGTCCCTCATCAAAAACCTTCCACAAGCCGGCATAACCGACTGTTTTGCCATTTACCTTAGCTATAATATATCTTGCAAATTTATTATTCGTAACTTCTTCTACAAAAGCATTTTTAGACCAAGGTATTGAAAAACTAAGCTTTTCTACTATTAGCACATCATCAATATCATCAGGCCTTAAGCGGGAAACTTCAATTCTATCAAAGCTCATTATTTTTCACCTTTCCCGCATAATTTCTTTTCTAGCTCTCTTTCAGCCTGTGATTTTCTCAAATAAAAAGGTACCAACTCAAAACTACTGGTAAACTTTCCTTCTTTAGCCATCATTAGTGCAAGCTCAGCTACTGATGCTCCTCTTTGAAGTCTGTTACCTAAAGGCGCAAACTCACAATTTTCTTCAAGTTCCGATTTAAAGTAATCTTTATGCAAATCAATTGCATCACCAGTAAATATTACCTTCTTATTGTTTTGTACAATTATCTGTACAAGTTCAAAAACAGGTATTCCCATGTATTCTGTAATCCTCTCAAACCTTTTACCCTTTACTTCATACAGTGCGGTAAATACCTGGCTGTTTCTTGCATCTAAAATTGGACAAATAATAAACTCACTTGTAACAATATTATATGCCAATGCGTCTAATGTTGGAACTCCGACAACCGGTTTATTGGTTGCATAAGCCATAGCTTTTGCAGTTGTTACACCGATTCTTAAGCCGGTAAAAGACCCCGGACCTATTGAAGCAGCAAACACATCAATATCCGATGGCTTAATATCTAAATCCTTCATAATTTCATCTATCATTACCATAAGCTTTTGCGAATGGGTCTTTTTATTATTTATAGAGTATTCACCCAAAAGCTTTTCATCATCCATTAACGCAACAGCCGCAACTACTGTCGACGTATCAATTGCAAGTACTTTCATACAGAAAACCTCTCATTGCAAGTATTTTTTGCACCACTTTGTACACATAAGTCCATTTCAAAAAACAATCTATTCAATATTTACAGTAGAATAGTTGTCAGATTAATAGAAATAGGAGTTTGCAAAAGTCTTTTGTAAAATATCACACCTTTAGTTTTTTTATATAATCCTTATATTTTTCACCGGTAAACTCTATATCTATTTCCCTTATGTTCACATCCAAATTCAGGTTCTTTCTAATCTTAACCCAAATAAACTCGTCAGGCAAAATATCTTTTATCAATTCAGCCCACTCAATTACCACCACGCCATCACCGTATAGATATTCCTCAAATCCTATATCATACATCTCATCCGGATCTGCAATTCTGTAAACATCAAAATGGTAAAG
>JAEZUI010000027.1 GCA_023421115.1 Bacillota bacterium
GTAATAAATGGTTAGGAATGCCAAAAGGAGCATAACCTTTGATTTAGCATTCCTATTTTGGAAAAATCCATTAATATCCAAACAGAAATATATACTGGAACTTTATTCATGCTGAATGTGAGTTATAAGATCAGGAACGGCAAATTTCTATATTTACAAAACTGACTGTGGAGTAATTTGTTTTGATTGCGGATTTGGAAAAAGTCAAATAAAAAGGGAACTATGCAGTTTAGGTATTGACCTAAATAGTATTACCCATCTGTTTTTGACGCATTCGGATTTTGATCATGCCAACGGATTGCCGTTATTTGAGAATGCAAAAGTATTTTTATCTTCCGATGAGGAACAAATGGTAAACAGGAAAAAAGCACGAAAGTTTGGATTTATTTATAACTTCAGGATAAAACGGGAATATCACTTGTTAAAAGATAATGATTATGTAGAAGTAGGTTTGACAAAAATAAGGGCTATAGCTACACCTGGACATACGCCCGGTTCCATGTGCTATTTGATTAATGAGACTATTTTGATTGTTGGTGATGCTTTTAGAATTGTTAACGGAAAAGTATGCCCTATAAAGTTATACAATATGGACTCAAAAATGCATAGAGAATCTATTAGGAAATTGGCATGTCTAGATAATATAGAATTGGTATGTACTGGACACAGGGGCTATTATAAAAAGTTTAGCGAAGCTATAAACCATTGGAAATAGTCCTATCCCTTTAAGAATTTTATGATAAAGGTAAATTTAAACTGATTGAGATAGATAATTTTTGACACTTGATTAGATCATTTCAAAAAACTATACACTAACTTGAAATGGTATTTACAAAGTTTTTATTGTTGAATTACTTTTTTAAAAATTGAGAAAAGGATTATTCCAATTACATAGATTATTAAAACTGGTGCGAGAGAAGGGATTTGAACCCTCACAACCTTGCGGTCACTAGAACCTGAATCTAGCGCGTCTGCCAGTTCCGCCACCCTCGCATACATTTATTTCTAGATTATTTTACTAGATAAGATTGAGAAATTCAAGTGGTAAATTTATTTTTCACAAAAAATATCTAGGAATTTTACAAAAAATATGTTAATATTTAAGCGTTAAAAGTATAAAAGTTCCATTCTATTGCGTTACAATACAGAGAAAATATAGAGAGAGAAAAGAATAATACATATTTGGGGAGGGGTAAAAAATTGAGGATTATGAGCCTTGCAAATGACAGGATTTTAAATCGCGTCACGGAGATTTTTGAAAGGTGTTCAGAACAAGTTGGGGTTAGTATTGTAAGTGTAGTTTTGTATGGTTCTAGAGCAAAAGGAGATTATAGTTCGCAAAGTGATTATGAATTTTTGATTTTTGTAGAAGAAAATACGGAATTAACGAAATTTATTTTGTTGAATGACACATTAAAGTATGAGCTTTTAAAAGAAAAATGTATGAATGTAAAAACGCTTTTGTATACACCGGATATATTTGAGGAATTACTATATAAAGATAAGCTGGTTGGAACTTTCTTGTACATGATTTGTAGAGATAATATCCCATTGTTTGATAGAAAGGGAACCTTTAGAGCTATAAAAGAGCGTTTGACAAGTATTAACAACAATAGAAAGAACGAAGAAGAATTTTTAGAGCAATGTATTGATTTTTCAAGGCAGATGGGTTCTGAAAAGTGGGAACGTAAGTGGGACAGGATATTATTGCAGTTTAGATATCAAAAGAGAAGAAAAAGTGCATATTAATAAGGTTAGATAATAAAAGTTTTCGATTTTTGTAGAATTAATAATCAAGGTGGTTTAAAAATTATAAGGCTTTATAATTTTTTTTTGCCATATAATAATACAGAGGATAAAATTGGGAGGAAAATGTTTTGAATAGAAAGTTAACCGAATTTAAAGAGAATATTAAAGGTAAGAGGGTGGCAGTTCTTGGAATAGGAATAAGCCACATTCCTTTAATTAGATATTTGTCTAAGCTTGGAGTTGATATTACTGCGTTTGATAAGTCTGACGAAAACAAACTTGGGGATTCAATTAATGAATTTAAGGGTTTAAATATTAAGTTTAGTCTTGGTGATGATTACTTAAAGAATTTAATTGGATTCGATATAATTTTCAAGACTCCGGGAATGAGATTTGATTTACCTGAAATAGAGGATGCCAGAAAGAACGGTGCACAAGTGACTTCTGAAATGGAAGTTTTTTTTGAGGTTTGTCCTGCACAAATCTTTGCTGTTACGGGAAGTGACGGAAAGACCACAACGACAACTCTTATATACAAAATGTTAAAGGAACAAGGCTATAATTGTTGGCTTGGAGGTAATATTGGTACTCCTTTGCTCGATAGAATTGACGAGATTAACGATACAGATAAGGTTGTATTGGAACTTAGCAGTTTTCAACTTCATACAATGACTTTAAGTCCGCAAGTGGCAGTTGTTACAAATCTTTCACCCAATCATCTTGATATGCACAAATCAATGGAGGAATATGTAGAGGCCAAAAAAAATATATACTTGCATCAATCAGAAAATGATAAGCTTATTTTAAACTTTGACAATGATATAACCCGGGACTTTATTAAAGAAGCTAAAGGAAAGACTGTGTATTTCAGCAGGGTCAACAGCATTGATTCAGGAGCTAAAATGAATGGAGAAATGCTTGTATATAGCAGCGGGAAGGATGGAATAGAGATAGTAAATGTCAGTGACATTGTCATCCCGGGAGTACATAATATTGAAAATTATCTTGCTGCCATTGCAGCTGTAATAGATTATGTGGAAATTGATACAATAAGGAGAGTTGCAACAACTTTCAAAGGTGTAGAGCATAGGATAGAGCTTGTTAGGGAGCTTGATGGGATAAAGTTTTACAATGATTCTATTGCCAGCAGTCCTTCGAGGACAATTGCCGGGTTAAATTCCTTCAAGCAGAAAGTTATACTTATAGCAGGTGGATATGACAAAAAGATTCCTTATGATGTTATGGGAGAAGTACTTGTTAATAAAGTTAAATGCCTTGTACTTATAGGGCAGACAGCTCCAAAAATAGAGAAAGCACTAACGGGTGAAATACATAGAACGGGAAAGGGAAAGGATATTATCATAGTTAGGTGTAATACAATGAAAGAAGCGGTTGAAAAGGCGTATGAATATGCAAAATCAGGAGATATAATTACTATGTCACCTGCTAGTGCAAGTTTTGATATGTTTAAGAACTTTGAAGAAAGAGGAAAGCAGTTTAAAGACATTGTAAATTCAATGTAATGTAAAATTTTGAGTAATTAAGGACAATAAATAAAACAGATAGACTTATAAGTCTATCTGTTTTTTGGTGGGAGGAGATGGATTCGAACCATCGAAGTCAGAGACAACAGATTTACAGTCTGCCCCCTTTGGCCACTCGGGAACCCTCCCATATATAATTGGTGCCCAGAGCCGGAATCGAACCAGCGACACGAGGATTTTCAGTCCTCTGCTCTACCGACTGAGCTATCTGGGCGCGTCTTACAAGTGCTTTGGTGGGCCTTCAGGGACTCGAACCCCGGACCTACCGGTTATGAGCCGGTTGCTCTAACCAACTGAGCTAAAGGCCCTCGTAAAGACGACAAGTGTTAGTATAAAGGAA
>JAEZUI010000045.1 GCA_023421115.1 Bacillota bacterium
TTCCAACTGCATCATACAAGTATTGGGTTGTTTTGTTATCGTTTGCAATAACCTTGCTCAGTCGGTTGTAAACATCGTATACATAGCTTGTTGCTCCGCCTTTTGTCTTTACTCCGGTGCAATTTCCTACCCAGTCATAGAAATACTCTATTGTGCTGTTGTCAGGATTTGTTTTCTTAATAAGTCTGTAAAGATCGTCATATTCATAGCTTGTAGTACCGTTTTTATCAACTACCTTCTTTACATAGCCCTCATTTGTATAGTCGAAATTAACTGTATTTTCAGCTCCTACTTCTTTTACATCAAGCCTCATGTTATTGTCATATTTATATACAATTGAGTTTTTATTATAATCGATTACGGTAACTTCCTTTTTGTCATCATTATAGGAAGCCTCCAAGTACATTTTCAAAGCTAGTGTCTGTTTTTTCAGCCTTCCAACATTGTCATATTCCATTTTAGTCTCTTTTAACCTTGGGTCGGTTATACTTTTCAAATTTCCAGCTTCATCATAAGCATAACCCCAAGTCTCTTCCTTGCCCTCAATTCCATAAGCAAGATTTACCTTTTCAACATTTCCTGCGTCATCATAATCATACTTTGTAACCTTTCCGTTCTGGTCTTTTACAGTTGAAAGTCTTCCAGCGGCATCATATTTCAGTTCATAGGTGGTGTCATCGGAGTATTTTATTACTTCCAACTTTCCATTTGCATTATAACTATAGATAAACCTGTTGCCCTTAGCATCCAACATTTCATCGGGGTAAGGCTTGGTGGTATAAATGTATTGCACCTTTTCATCGGGTTTTGCCGAATTAAATACATATTCCAACCTTCCAAGGCTGTCATACTGGTACTCAGTGGAATTTCCCCTCGGGTCGGTCACTTTTTTTATTTCGCCAGTTCCGTTATACTCATATTTAACTGTGGAACCGTCCTGATATATAGTGCTTTCCAAGCGATTCATGGCATCATAGTTGTAGTATACTGTTTTTGAATCCCTGTCGGTAAAAGAGCTTATATTTCCTTCCTCATCGTAGGTGTATTTTTCATAAGTTTTATCGGGATAGACTACTTGAGTCAAGTTCCCTAGGCAGTCATACTTATACTCTACAGTATTATTGTACTTATTCGTAAAGGTATCTATTTTCCCAATTCCATTATAGGATGCCTTTGAAAGTCTTCCGGCGCCATCGGTATTTTCCGTTATACGTCCTAAATTGTCATAAACATTTATTGTAGTTACAAGCTCTGTAATTCCTTCACTTACAGTCCTCGTATACTCAGCCTTTCCCCATCTTCCATTGGCATCGTAGTCTTGAAAACTTGTCACAACACCACGGGCATCGGTTTGAGTGTCTAAATTCCCGGTTACAGTATCATAGTGCAGTTTCAATATTTCCTTATTCATCTGGTCGGTAACAGACTCAACTCTATTCGCCGAATCATATTTTAAACCGATACTTCCACCATCTCCATCTTTGGTATTTAGCAATCTTCCGTAAGCATCATAATCGTTGTCCACTAAATTCAAGGTAGTATTGGAAAAATCAGATACCGTATCAATGTTTCCCTTTTCATCATACTGACTCTCCACATAATTTCCGGCTGAATCGGTTATCCTGGTCTTCTTTATTGTGCCGTTGGCATTCATCTCATATTCGTACTTAAAGCTTCCCTCTGGGCCTGTGACTGTATCAGCCAGACCATTATCCTTATATGTATAAGTGGTGGTGTATCCGGCAGCATCCTTTATACTTTCTAAATTACCATCAGGGTAAAAGGTATAGACTGTAGGATTATTTCTTCTGTCATTTACTGTAATGACTTCTTTTGAATCCACTGTCTGCTGTGTGTATTCACTTCTTCTGTTGGCAGCATCATAGATGTAGATAATTCTCCCCATCTCGTCATAAACATTTGTAGTTATAACTTCGTTATTGGCATTTATAACTTGAATAAGCCTGTGGTCACTGTCATAAATGAACTTTGTTTTGTGGTTTTCCAAATCGGTAAAGGAAACCAAATCACCATATTGGTCGTATTCGTAGCTTACACTGTTATCCTCTAAATCCGATGCACTTTTTATAAGCCCGTCAACCTTAGAATAGGTTAATTTCTTTGTAACAGTGCCCCTTGTATACTGCAATCCGTCTGTTTGAGGAACTATTTTGGCACCATATGCATCGGAAATGCTTGCAACTTTTCCTGAAGTATCAAATTTAATTACCTTTCCATCTTGAGTTGTTAGTGTATATTTCCCCTGATTGTATATTTCTTCGGAAAACTCGTCTATGAAATATTTCCACAGTCCAAATTTGTTATTAAATAAATTGTTGTATATATGCACTTCCATATTCTCAGCTGTAAGCTTTGAATAAGTTCCTGAAACCGGCTCAAATAACACTTCAAAACTAGCCATTCCTTCAGTACCCAAACTGTAATAACCCAATGGATCGGTTGCATATATGTTTTTGAGCTTGACTATAAACTTATCCGTTCTTCCATCGGGATAAGAAATCACTATATAATGCGGCTTATCTTCCTTAACAAAATACACACCTGCAGCATAATTTTTAGACCAGCCTTCCCACAGCTTATAGCTTTCTGTGAGCCTTATACCATCTATTTCAGAAGTCCAGCCATATCCAAAGTCACCCTTTGATTTGTTTGTACTGTCGTAATACCTCTTCATTTCTAATGGCATCCCATTTACCACGGGTATTGAAATATCCGAGTATGCAACGCTAAAGTTTCTTAACGTCATTTTACCTTCTGCAAGAACCGCTGTAACTGCCTGCTTGGATAAACCTCCATTATCATAGACAGTAAGTCTTATATCGTACAAGCCTTTCTTTACAGTGCTTGGGTCAAAGCTGCCCAATACACCTGCTTCAACATTGGTGGTGCCTTCTGCAAAACGTATGTAATTGTTTTTGTCCTTTTCACTGTATTCCAATATATAATTACAAAGATTTGCATCGGAAGCTGTTCCAGTTATTTCTATCGGCATAATTGCAGAACTTCCAAATTCCGGTGCTGTTATAACTGCTTGAGGTGCAGTACCATCGGAAGCTGTGACACTTCTAAATTCTTTTGATGCATAACCCTGATTACCGGCAGCATCCTGTGCAAAAAATTCGACTTTATATACTCCCGCTGTTTTAGGGCTATAATCTGCAATTCCTTGATCATTTAGTGCAACCTCTGTTCCATTTACTTTCAAGGTCTTGGTTTTGATCCCCGAATCATCAGTAGCCGAAGTTTTTATTTGCACACTTCCGTTTACAGACACTTTTTCTGTTTGAAGGTTTAATGTTACATAAGGTCTTATGTAGTCGGTTACAATTATAGGAGACGGTGAAGGCAATGTAGTAGGAAACGGAACTTGTTGAGTTCTATATGCTCTAAGCTCTTTTATTGAAACATTTCCACCGGAACTTCCTTCTATACCAGTTATAGTAATTCTTATGAATCTTGCCTTTGTCTCTTTGAAACTGTCTGTGTATGTACCAGCTATAGAAGTATTGGATGTTTTGTTAACTATCACAGTATAGTTATCATCATCCATTGAAGCTTCAATTCTATATTTATAAGCCTTATTTTCGCCAGCTATAAACTCTGTTTTATTAAGTGAATATTCATTTCCCAAATCAATTCTAAGCCACTGTCCAAAACCTTCTGCTGCCCACATTGAATTCAGTATTCCATCAACAGCCTTACCAGCTTCATAGCCATCTCCTATGGAAGATGAACACACTGCTATCTTATTCCTTGCAACATCATTCGCTATTGGTGCAATTGTTTGGGCGGGTGTTGTTGGTGTTGCCGTTGGCACTTTTGTTGGTGTCGCAGTTGGTGTTTTGGTTGGTGTCGGAGTTGGCGCCTTTGTTGGTGTTGCCGTTGGTGCTTTTGTTGGTGTTGCCGTTGGCGTTTCAGTTACTATTGGTGTTGGTGTTGATATAACATTTTTCTTTGGAAACTCTTTAATTTTTCCAAGCAGATACATTCTCATGTATGCAAAATCCAAGCTATTAAAATTGTCATCTCCAGTTACATCTGATACCCATAAATCATCTTCTGCTGGAAAGTCTTTTCTTGTACCGAGAAGCACCATTCTCATGAAGGCAAAATCTATACTGTTTATTTCACCGTTCCCGTCGACATCGCCTATAAGTTCCTTTTTTGGTTCTACTACTATTTCTTCTGCATGACTTAATCCAATAAAACCAAACATGGTAGTAGTCGTAATTATCTGGACTAATAATACAAATGAAACAATCATAGAAATCAGACTTTTTCTCTTTCTCATTAAAATATACCCCCATAATAATAAATTCTATACTAATATTATTTTAGTATCATTTCCAACTGTCTTTAAACTCTTTAGTTTTCAATAGATAACTCGTAATAAGAACAACCGCACCTCCAAACAAAATAGTAAATATTCTAAAGTTCACGACTGCAGAATTTTCTGCAGTCTTTGCTAAATAAAACAACCCCATCATCAAAAATACGAATCCCATTACCCTAATGCTTTTAATAATCTCTTTTCTCTTATCATTAACCCTATGTTGTGTATCAAACATAGTTTTATTTTCCCTTTTTGCAAAAGAAAATCTCAGCATTTTCAGTACTCCGCGGACTGCTCCGTAAAGAGTAAAACTGTAAATATCATTAACAAGATCAAATTTAAGTATTCCATGTTCTAATTGCTCCTCTAACTCCTTTTTGTATGAATTAGAAATGCTTTCAACTACCGGCTCATTCATTTTGTCTAGTGCAACTATCCTTCTTCCACTTTCCTCACTAAGCTTTTGCCTATGGAATTTCAACAGTTCTTTAAAGTCCTCATCCGGAAGACTAAAAACCCTTTTATCTTTTAATATAAATAACGGAGGTTCCCTATGAGTAGTTGTTGTCATCTTAAGTCCATCCTCAAATTCCGTGTCAAAGGAAATCATCATCTTTCTTATATTCTGACTCTCCTGCTGATACAAACTGACCTCTATACCTTCATTAGAGTTTCTAAAAAGCCTCATCTTAGTAGCCTTATCCGAAGAAGTAGCCACTGAATAATCCCCTACAAATTCAAATCCTTCTGACAATAAAACCTGATTGTATTCTAAATAAAAATCCTCCTTGACACCTTCCATTGGAGTCAAATCAATTCTCTCTATTCTAGGCTTCCCCTTCATCTTTACTGCATTAAGCACCATCAAAACAGCAAGCACAAATAAAGCTACAACTACAATAAATATACCCAAAATAACCTTTATAAACATACCATCCCCCCATTTTAAATACTCTAGAATCCCCAACAACCCAAATGTTCATACCCTACTAATTATTCTAACAATAACTCTCATTAATGTAAATAAGATTAACAAAATATGGATACCCATCCCACAAATTACCCACATTATAGAAAGAACCCTGCGTAAAGACTGTATAGAATGTTAATGAAGCTAAGAAAAAATCAAATCACTTTCCTTCGCAAAGCAAGTTTGATTCGCCCCTCAGCGAGTTACATTCTCTACAGCCTTGGAACTTTATGCCACAAATTCACAAAACACCTTGAATATGTAAAATGCTATATTGAAAATCTACGACAACAAAACAGCAAAAAAACAAACCTAACTAAAGTATAAACTTGTTTTAGTGTAAAATGACGCAATTACTTGACCTGAGCATTAGAAGCTGTTGCCGAAAGCTTGATAATTTGAAGCAAAAATGCCACGGATGGCATTTTTAGCGTCTCGCGACAGGATGTCGCATAGACGCGTGCGAAAA
>JAEZUI010000048.1 GCA_023421115.1 Bacillota bacterium
CCTGCTGAGCTACACCAGCACATATTGACTTCATTATTATAAATTTAAAATGGCGACCCGGAACGGGCTCGAACCGTCGACCTCCAGCGTGACAGGCTGGCATTCTAACCAACTGAACTACCGGGCCGTATATTTGTTTGACCTGCTAACTGGTCTACCAGCCATTTTCCCTTCTGACAGACCAGCACTTAACACAGGTTATAATGGTGACCCATAGGGGATTCGAACCCCTGTAGCCGCCGTGAAAGGGCGGTGTCTTAACCGCTTGACCAATGGGCCATATAAATCATCGGCTTTCATTTTACTTGCGCTGCGTCAACCGACAAAATATATTCTAACCAGATTAGGACAAAAAGTCAAGCATATTTTCAAAAATAATTTGTAGAATTTTATACCCATTTTAGCATTCTATAGATACTATAGCGGCAACCCTTATTTCTCTAGGCTTTGAGCTGTATGAGCAGATTGAGAAACAGTTAAAAATCTTTAAGGTTTGCATTTTCGATTTTTTTGTTTTGATTCAAAAAAATCCATTATTTTAATCAATTTGTAAACTATTTTATTTATTATTTTGTTATATTTATAATTGTAATGAGTTTTAAACATTTATAATAGTACTGTGCTATATGTTTCTCGAAAAAACTTTGCATTCACTCTTCTTTCTTTTCGGGAAATCATGCACATCTGTCTGTTGAACGTAGGAATCTCAATGTAAAATTAAAAAGGAGGGCTGGAAATGAAAAAGTTCATTAGCGGTCGAGTAAAATTACTGGTATTGGCAATAACAGTTCTACTTACTGTATCTTGCCAGATGCCCAGTGATCAGGAAAGTTCTCAAACAAATCAGAGTCCGTTACCAAACACTTTGAACAAGCCGATATCGGAGGCAGACAATGAAGAGTGGGTGGAAACAATCCTAGGAAGTATGACGGTTGAAGAAAAGGTAGGACAAATGATTCAAGCTGAAAGACGCCATATATTTCCCACTCAGGTTAAGAATTATTTTATAGGTTCGGTTCTAAGTGGAGGAGGTTCTTCACCGGGAAAGAATAAGAAAGAAGATTGGATTAAAATGAATAACGATTATCAGAGTGCAGCATCAGAAACTCGTTTAGGTATTCCGATAATTTATGGAATTGATGCGGTCCATGGGCACAATACTGTTTATGGAGCAGTGGTATTTCCGCATAATATCGGACTTGGAGCTGCAAATGATATGGAATTGATGAATAAAATCGGAGCTGTTACTGCAAAAGAAATGCTGGCAACAGGAGTTAACTGGAATTTTGCTCCTTGCATAGCTGTTTCGAGGGATGAACGTTGGGGAAGAACTTATGAGAGCTACAGCGAAGATCAGGAATTGGTAAGTAAACTTCTTGTACCTTACATAAATGGTTTACAGGAGAATGGTGTAATAGCATGTGCTAAGCATTATGCCGGAGATGGCGGTACAGTTTGGGGAACAGGTGATAGCGGTTATTCTATTGACCAGGGTGAGACTAAAGTATCGAAGGAAGAGTTTGAAAAAATTCATCTATCCGTATATGAAGAAGCTGTAAAAGCCGGAGTCAAAACTGTGATGGTCTCATTTAGCAGTTTTGAGGGAATAAAAATGCATGAGAATAAATATCTGATACAGGACGTATTAAAAGGAAAAATGAGATTTAAGGGGTTTGTTGTTACTGACTGGGAAGGTGTACATCAGATAAAAAACAAGGACTTTTATCAACAGATTGTTTCAGCTGTAAATGCCGGTGTGGATATGTTTATGGAGCCCATGAAGTGGAAAGAATGCTACAACCATTTAAAGACAGCTGTAGAAAAGGGGGATATTAGCCAAGAGAGAATAGATGATGCTGTCAGAAGAATCCTCACAGTGAAGGTGGATATGGGAGTTTTAGAAAACCCTATTGGAGATCAAAGTATTGCTGCAAAAGAGTTGGGAATGAAAGAGAATATAGAGATTGGAAGAGAAGCAGTAAGAAAATCCTTGGTGCTTTTAAAAAACAATAATGTTCTTCCATTAAAAAAAGATGCAAAAGTATTTATAACAGGTCCCGGTGCTGACAATATTGGGCTGCAGTGCGGTGGTTGGACTAGAACATGGCAGGGAGAAGCCGATTCTGGAAAAAACAAATGGATGAGAGGTTCTACCATTATAGACGGATTTAAAAAAACTGCACAAAATCATGGCGGTACTATAATTACTGATCCTAAAGAAGCAAAAAATGCTGATGTTACAGTGTTGGTTCTTGCGGAGAAACCATATGCTGAGGGGCCGGGCGATGATGGTACTCTTGGATTATTTGACGGGTGGGCACATGATAAAAATAAAGAGGCTGTTGAAGAAGCAAAAAAAGCAGGCCTTCCAACGGTAACGGTTCTCTTATCGGGAAGGCCTAGAATAGTTACAGAAGAAATTGTAGATTGGGATGCTTTTGTAGCAGCATGGCTACCGGGAACAGAAGGTGATGCAGTGGCCGATGTTCTCTATGGTGATTATAGTTTCTCCGGAAAGCTCCCCTTATCTTGGCCTCAAAGTGTTGAACAGATTCCGATAAATAATGATGATTTAGGTGGTAGAGAGCCGTTATTCAAGTATGGTTTTGGACTTAAATACTAATGTGAACACTAAAAAAATAAGACTAAATTTAAGAAAAAAGCGACGGAGACATATTTGACTTCGTGGCTTTTTTCTTTTTTGTAATAAATGTAAGGAAAAATACTCCAGTAACTTAAGTTTTGCAGTCTAGAGCCTGTAAATTTACACTCATACGGAAAGACCTATACTTTGTAAAATTTTAAGGTCATCGGAAATCCTGTTTCCAACAGTTGTTAGATAATTTCCAACCATCATTGCGTTTATGCCGGACTTGAAACCTTTGCTCTGGTACTCTCCTAAAGATATTCTGCCTCCGGCGTACCTTATGGAAGTATAGGGCATTATCAGTCGGAAAATAGATATAGTCCGAAGTATCTCAAAAGGCTTCAGCCTTTCGGTATTCTCCAGCGGCGTTCCCTTTATAGGATTCAGTATGTTGATAGGAAAAGATTTAATGCCAAGCTCCCTGATTTCAAAGGCCATCTTTATTCTTTGCTTCATGCTTTCTCCCATGCCAATTATACCTCCACAGCAAACCTCTAGACCTGCCTCCTTTGCATTTTTTATAGTAATTATCCTGTCATCATATGTATGTGTATCACAGATTTCCTTGTAATACTCTCGGCATGCTTCTATATTATGGTGATACGTAGAGAGACCTGCCTGTTGAAGCTTAACTGCCTGTTGAAAGGTTATACTTCCTAATGACGCACACAGCATAAGGCTTGTCTCTTTTTTTAGTACTGAAATCATACCTAGAACTTTCCCGAAATCCTCCGACGAGAGACTTCCTCCGCTAGTTACAATTGAAAAGAGGTGAACTCCATCTTTTTCATTTTCCCTTGCCCTTTTCAAAACCTCCTCAGTGCTTATCAAAGGATAGCTTTGGACCTCTGTATTGTAATATCCTGATTGTGCACAATACTTGCAATTCTCCGAGCACTTTCCCGACTTTGCATTAATAATGGAGCAAAGTTCAACCCTATTTCCCTTGTTTTTCTTGCACAGCTTATCGGCTAATAAAAACAATTCTTCATCTTCTATCTCAGTTTCAACAAGCTCTATTGCTTCCTCGAAGGTTATATGTTGACCTTCGTCCAATGTATTCTCAATTTTTCTCAAAATAGAATCCACAAACTACCACCGTCCATGCTTTTGTATCTATAATAGCCCTATAAAAAATCATTGTCAACCTTTATTCTATTTCTGGTTGACAATTACCTTTGAAAGTTATAAGCCAATCTATTGGAATATCCGGGCACATTCAACTTTTTCCACTCAAAAATATTACGGAATACAAGTTCCAGGACAGGTAATTAAAGTAGAAATGGACACTGAGAATAGCATATTGGTTTATGAGGTAGATATTAGGACAGCCTATGGAGTTTATGAAGTAAAAGAGAATGCTACACCGGTCATCCCTCTATTTCCACGTTTAACTATAACAGGTTTTCCCAATCTCTTCTACTATGAAGTATTCTAACAATTGTAACTCTTTTATGTTCTTCATATAAAACATAAAATACAAAATAGTTTTCTACAATAATTTTACGAATGCCTTGATTAGATAGCCTTTCATCTGCAACTAATGCATTCCTCATAGGCATTTCCTCAAGTTTTAAAATTCCGTCACTAATCTTTTCAATTACTTTTATAGCGATGCCTGGCTCTAATAATTCTTTAGAAATATAATATCCTATTTCGTACAAGTCTTTTTCTGCTGGTCCAGTAATTTCAATGTAATATCTATTCATTTTCTATCTTTTCCTTAATATCAGCTAATGCGTTATGAAATGATCGGACTTTTTTTTGTTTCATTGCATCTATGCCTTCTTCAAGTAATTTGTATAATTCATACTTACCTACAAGTCGTTCATATGTTTCAATACTCATAACTGCTAAATCCCCTTGACCATTTTTAGTTATATATACAGGTTCATTATATTTGTGACAGAATTCAGATATTTCACTATAATTATTCCTTAAATCAGAACTTGGTCTTATTGATGGCATAAAAATTACCTCCAAATTTATCATATCAATATTATATCAATATTTTGATATAATATCAATTTTATTTGTACAATTTTACAATTAATCTTTATTTCTTGCTGTCCAGTTAAAACTTTTGCTGCATTAGGCCATTTCAAGAAATAATCTATACGATTTTTAAGTCACAAAGCCCATCAAATCTATTTTTTTGAAAGGGCAATTGACCAGTTATTTTTTTGGAATCACCATACATAAAATAAGAGGCTATTCAATATTTCTTTATAATTTTTAGGATATCATCACCATACTTATTCGCCTTTACCTCACCAAACCCTGAAACTGTCTGCAGTTCTTCTTTATTTCTAGCCATCTTTGAAATTATGTCTTTCAATTGATTATCGTTATAAATGTAGTAAGGTTTTATTTTTTCCTCACAACTCTTATCTAATCGATATTCCTTTAATTCTTTAAAAATATGCGTTTCCTCTACTGGAACTTTGCTTACTGTTATAGTGCTTCTCTCTGCTACTTGAGTTAGTACGTCTTCATCTTGCTTACGAGTTGTTATAGTATTAATTTTATACTGCTCCTGCCATTTAGCCTAACGGCTCAAAAATTTTACCCCCGTTTTTCATTTTTGTATATGATATTTTTTTATATAAAAATGCACCTCCAAACATTAGATTGTTATCAAACATTTGGGGTGCACTTCACTATTTACACTGAGCCATCTTTGTTAAAGAATCAGTTACGCCGATTATCTATTTTCCTCTAAACCAGCAGAAATAATATTCCAGAAAGAATCTTTTTCTTTGTATTCTCTATCAAAGATCAATGGTTCTTGTGATCCACGCCATGAATGCTGATCATTGATACCCCATAACGTTACAGATGAGATATTATCTTTGTAGTCACTATAGATCTGGAATAATTCTTTATAGATCTGTGCCTGTCTTGCTGACATAGCTGAATCTGGTGGTGGGCCATTGCCATCAATAGCTGTTGCAATATCAAGCTCTGTAATCTGAACATCGTAACCTGCTGCAACAAATTTTTCAATTGTTGCTCTGTATTGATCCATTGGTGGGAACTCAATATTTACATGGCTTTGCATACCAATACCATCAATATTACCAGCTGCTTTTGCGTCGGCTA
>JAEZUI010000130.1 GCA_023421115.1 Bacillota bacterium
AATTTCGAGGATTCATTTGCACCAATGGTAATACTTAAGATATCTTTTTCTCCATTCAAAGAAACGCCCAAAACAACATAAGCTGCCCGGTTAACAATCCGACCATCCTCCTTAATCTTATAGTGTATTGCATCCATAAACACGAATGGATACATAGGATTAAGCGGTCTGGAATGCCATTCTTTAATGTCAGGAATAATGCGGTCAGTGATTTTACTTACCATTTCGGCCGACAGTTCAATTCCGTAGATGTCTTGAAGCTGATCATGTATATCACGGGTAGACATTCCCCTTGCATAAAGTGAGATGACTTTTTCTTCAATACCAGAGATGTCCCTTTGATATTTCGGTATTATTTTAGGTTCAAAATCACCTTTTCTGTCTCTTGGGATATCAACCTCAAATTCACCGTACTGACTTTTAACCGTTTTTGGGGAGTAGCCATTTCTCTTGTTTTCTACGATAAGTTCCCCTTTTTCATTCTTGGGATAACCCATGGAAACATCCATTTCTGCTTCCAGCATTTCCTGCATCATATCTTTAAAGCTGTCTATTAGTAATGTGTAGATATCACCTACGTTTTGAATGTTGTTTTCTTTGATAATCTGTCGTAATTATTCCTTTGCAATAGCCATATAAAAACCACCTTTCAGATGAGATTATTCATATCTAATTCTCACCAGAAAAGTGGTATTTATTACCAAGACACAAAATTATTTACATTACCTTTTATATATATTCCCATTTCCCATCTTTTTTTGTAAACGCTAACATGTTACCCATTGAATATCCTTCGCTAACACAGTAAATCTGTGCCCGTTTATCCGTATAATCTAATACCTTTACATATTCTATTGCTCCAATCATCGAATGTTCTTTACACAGAGTCTCAAACTCATTGCAGTGTAATTTTGTAAGAATCTCACATCTAGCAAGTGAAATACCCCATATTAATAAAAACCCGATTATTAATATTAACATGACTTTCCTTAATCTTTTCATATATACCTCATACATCAGTTCAACCCTAGCAGGTCTTTCATATAGTTATAATTTTCCCCTGCAAAAGCACCGAATTTGTTTGCCTCTGATTTGAGTTTATACCATTTTCACCGCCGTTTTCACCACTATTACAGAAAGTAGCTAATACTGAAGTTCTTTTGCAATACTTGGGCATTGTTTTACTAGAAATAAATTAACCTATGATGATGGTTTTGAGTTGCCAAACAATTCTTTAAAAATATATGTGACTTCCTTAATATTTTCTTCTGCTTCTTTTCTTGAATTAAAATAATCCTTTGTTAATTGATTATACTGCTCTTCTGTTATTTTAAAATAAAGCGTTTCAGTCAATTCATCAAAATATACTTCTATTTTTCCATTTTGAGCAAGCTCTTTCAACGTTTCAATCTCCTCTGAAGCTTCTGGAAATCCAACCATATATACTTCATCTTCCGTTTGCGTTTTGTTGTTAAGATAGGAGGCTGAAAAGAACCTTATTTCTGATTTCCTTTCTCCACCGAAATCCAACTCATAATAGCCATAAGTAAGTCCCACTCCTCCCTGCCAGTAACTTATTTTATTGTCACCTAGAAGTTGGCTTCTTGCGCTGATTATGCTAATAAGTATAATTTCATTGTTGATTTCATTATACTTAAAAACATACTTATATGTTTCTTGATCTGAAACTATCAATTCAGGGAGTGCATCTTCATCCATATCAAAGTAATAATAAATACATTCATTTGGTTTTATCGAATTAAAGTCTCCCTCAAATCCTTCTTTTTCTTTTGCTTCATTAATATACGGTTCCTCCCCAACTACTAACTTATAATATTTTTTCAATATGGATTCACTATCTACAATATCTTCATTATTAAAAGTTCCATGAAAATTAATATCTCCGATTATTTTACTAATAACCCTATATATACTTTCGTCTATATAACTTAAATCTTCAAATTTTGTTTCACTACTATTAAAAATCATATAATCAATAGTCTCATTTTCGGGGGGGGTATTACTTTCTGATGATATTGGTAAGGTTTCTTCTGTTAAGCTTACCTTTTGTGAAGAGACAGAATTTTCTGTCTCTTCATTAAAATCATCATTTTTTATATCATCTTCCCTGTTGCCGCAAGCAACAGTAATCATTATTAATGTTAGCAAAAACATCCACAATATTTTTTTTATAAAAACCATCATCATATTTCCCGCCTTATATAATTATTTATATACACGAATTTCAATCAACTTGTAATCATTAGGATTAAAGCTACCAGTTGAATGTCCTGCAAACTCTATGACACTTCCATCAATATTATCAGGTGCAAAAGCAATTCCTTCCTCTGCATTCCATGAATTAGGATAAGCAATACCCGTTTGAAGTAATCCATTCTCAATGTCAAAAGATGAAGTATTATTATACTCATTATATGAGTGCGCTTTAATATCACTTACATAACATCTAATTACTATTCTATTGCCATTTAATTTGTTTTCCAACACTACATC
>JAEZUI010000111.1 GCA_023421115.1 Bacillota bacterium
ACATGGCTTTTGAACGGTATAAAATGGACAAGGTTCTAGACGAGATTGCAGGACAGGGAGCAAAAGCTCTATTGATTAACAAAAACGAAGGTATAAAGGTTATACAGGAGAATGCGGTAAAAAGTATAAAAAATATGACAAAACTTGATATTAATGTGTCCGATAATAACAGAGAAATGTCTATAAATCTAGAAAGGAAAATTGACTATATATTTTTAAAATATATAGGATTTAGTGATAAAAAAATAACTTCAAGAGTTACTGCAAAGGTATCGAATGTTACTTCGTATAAAGGGATACGACCTTTTGCAGTACCAAAAGGTGAATTTGTATATGGAAAGCAGTATTGTTTGTCCCTGAATAATGAAAAAGCGCACAAAAATAGTGAAGAAGAAGCTGTCTTAGGCGTAATACCCGTCAATATAGGTAGCGGAAATTTTGATACAGGTATACTGTTTGGGTTTAATAAGACCGTCCGTACCGGTGATAGTCTAAATGAGATTTCTCAGATCGATTTTTCAACTGCAAATAAAAGTGCTGAAAAATTAATTGAAAAGTGTAAAGGAGTACCTAGGTGTACTTATGACAATTATGAGTCCGATTGTTCAAGAATAATCATTCTACCGGTAGTAGACAACATTGAGGTATACGGGAAAAAGTCAATGAAAGTATTGGGATTTACGGCGTTTTTTATTGAAGATAATGATTTCGAGAACAGAGATGAATTGATAATTAAAGGTAAATTTATTAAATATACGGTTAAATCAAGTACCAGCGATGGCATTCCGGACTTTGGACTTTTAGGGGTTAAGCTTATGCACTGATAAATACTAAGGAGGCAAACTATGGAATCAGTAAACAAGAGAGTTATTGTAATTTCGATAATTTTAGCACTATTTACAACAGCAATGGTATTTTTGTACATAAAACGTGCAACGGTTAAGATTGATGTGGCTGAGTACATAGATGTTTATGTTGCAGCAAAAACAATGCCTGAAAAATACGAAATTACAGCCGCAGATATTAAGAAATCGAGGGTTACCAAAGAATATCTAAATCCCGATGCTGTTTTAGTGGAAGCTGATATTATCGGAAAGAGGCTGAAAGATAGTATTATAGAAGGTGAGCAAATATTGATGAGCCGGTTGGTGCAAGAGAATAATTATACGTTGGCCTATAAAATTCCTGCAGGTATGAGAGCAATAAGCGTAAATGTTAATGAACAGGTGGAGGTTGCTAATCTTATTAGGCCAGGGGATTTTGTAGATATAATAGCAAGTTTTCCAGCGGAGACTGTGGAACAGGGTGAAAATAAAATTATTGATTTGGCTAGATCCGAAACAGTCATTCAGAATATACAGGTGCTTGCTTTAGGACAGGAAATGGTAATTACGGAAGGTAAAGAGATGGAGCTTCCAAAAACTGTAACCCTTTCGGTTAGCTCGAAGGATGCAGAAAAACTTACTTTTGTAAGTGAATTTGCAAGCATAAGAATGACGTTGAGGGGAATTGGTGATGAAAATATTACGTCGGGTGATGGCGTCATAAAAGATGATGTAGTGAGCGATAAAGGTGTAATAGTTGTTCCAAAATAATTTATGGAGGTAAAACTGTATGGATAAGATAAAAGTTGTTATTGTTGATGACACTGAAGAGACCAGAAACAATGTAAAAACACTACTGTCTTTTGAAAAACGCATAGAGATTATCGGCGAAGCGGAAAATGGAGAAGAAGCAATTTTTATTGTCAAGGAATCTAAGCCGGATATAGTTTTAATGGATATAAATATGCCGGTTATGGATGGGATTAGGGCTACTGAGGAAATAAACATAAACGTACCCGAAACAGCGGTTATAATAATGTCTGTTCAGGGGGAAAATGAATATATGAGAAAAGCTATGACAGCAGGTGCTAAGAACTTTTTGAACAAGCCCTTTTCCAGTGATGATTTGATTACAACCATACTTAAGACCTATGATATAGAATCCCAAAGAAGACAAAGGTCAAACATAACAAAAGTAAAGGAAGAAGTAAAATCGAAAATCATAACCGTATTCAGTACAAAAGGAGGCGTTGGTAAAACAACTCTTGCTTCTAACCTTTCAGTGAGTATAGCAAGAGCCACGAAAAAAAGAGTTGCACTTGTGGATCTTGATCTTCAGTTTGGTGATGTTGCAATAATGCTTAATGCTTCGGTAAAAAACACAATTAGCGATCTGATAAAGGAAATAAATCAGCTTGACAGTGATGTAATGGAAGATTATATGGTTACTCATTTTTCGGGTGTAAGGGTGCTACCGGCACCTATAAAGCCAGAGTACGCAGAATATATAACCGCTTCCCATGTGGAGAAGATATTGAATACTCTTAAAGATCATTATCACTACATAATAGTGGATACATCGGCAAGTTTTCATGAAACAGTTCTTCAGGCTCTTGATATGTCAGATAAAATACTTATGCTATCAACTTTGGATCTGCCTACCATAAAGAATGTCAAATCAGGTCTTGATGTTATGGAAACTTTACACTATCCAAAGGAAAAAATTAATATTGTTTTAAATAAGGCATCGGAGCAATTCGGCATTAAGTATAAGGATTTTGAAAATACTTTAAAACATCAAATATGGGCCTTTATTCCTGAAGACAGCCAAACGGTAATTACTTCTGCAAACAAAGGCTTTCCTTTTGTTATGACACGAACTGAAACAAAAGTGGCAAAAGCAGTCCTGAATATTACTAATGATCTTGTATCGGAAAAGGAAGCTCCTGAAAAAGAAAAGAGTACTGTTAAAAAGCTATTCGGGATATAGGGTCAGGTGATTTCAAAAAGACTTTGCAATTGCCATTTCAAAAATTTGATAGACTTTTTGAGCTAAAGGTTGTATAGGTTATTTTTTGAAATGGACTAAACAGATTGGAGGATTTAAGATGTCTCTACTTGAGAGGATCCAAAAGGAAAAAAGTGTAGAAGTTGTTGATAACAAAGCACAAAAAGTTAAAAAGACTCCGGTTGTTCAGGAAGATCCCTATGCAAAAATTAAAGCAAAAATACACAGTAAAATTATTGAGGAGATTAAAAGCGATTCTCTAAAAGATCTTGGCCCTAACGGTGACGATATATTGGAAGAACAAATAACATCGATAGTTGAAAATATTCTAAATGAGGAAAGCTC
>JAEZUI010000161.1 GCA_023421115.1 Bacillota bacterium
AACCTATTCTATATATGGCAAATCACCATCTCTAAATAGCTTTCTTCTTTTCACCTGCACAATTTATTGAGCAAATGAAATACTTTTTATCGTTTATGATCATTCTATGATTTCTTTTGTTTATTTCAGACACGTTTAGCGTCTTATTCTTTCTATCTGAAACATCATATACGTCAATCTTTAAACCTTCATCAACAACCTTTGCAAAAAACATATCCGGTCTTTCACTCTTATAACAACGCTTTCCTATCAAAACATTTCTTACAGGAGTAACTTTTAAAACAAACATTAAATAATCACCCTTTCAACTTACTTTAATTTTTTTGCTGTACCTGTTTGCATAACTGCTTGCTACGAAGGAATCGGGTTTTATCTTTGCGTCGATACCTATGCCTTCAAAATAACCAACCATTTCCCGTATAAGTTTTCTTGTTTCCCCTTTCGTTCCTACATCTATATGTGCTTCAAGCTTGCAATCAAAATTTTTATACTTTACAGTAAAATCATACATTGCGTCCATTAACTGTTCGTTTAGGATATATACCAATTCATAGGTCATCAAAGTTTCCTTTGAAATTTTTTCTTTTAGATTAACATATCTTTTATTTTCAATAACTTTACTTACACAGCACCAGGCACCTTGCCCGACTCTATGTACATGTATTCCAGTTGCAAAACAGGTATATCTTCCCTTTACCTGTGAATCGGTTCCCACAGCAATCCTGTATTGACAATCAGGATTTGCTTTAATAAAATACTTTATACTTGCAACTACATCTGCAAAACTCATATTTTTTTGCATCGAATTATAAAATCTCATCTTTTTCACCAACTTCTGTAATTATTCTTTATCTTTAAATACACCTTTCACTTCGTTCATAAGAGTCAAAATAAAAAGTGGTTAAATCCATTGCATTGGACTTAACCACTCTATTTTTATTAAATGCTTATAAACCTTTAGTCAAACATCAAGTAACAATGTCCCTAAAATAGCCAATACTGCATTTATATAACAGAGGATCAAGCCAATGTATGCTATCAAAGCCCATACTTTGTCTTTCTGATAATCTTGTTTCTATACTTATTTGTTTTAGCTCATATGGTCTGAAACAGTACATTGTAAATCCTCCTTTCACATAATCATTAAAATTTTGAGTTTCCTTACGCATTCAACAATTTTTACAACAACATTCCCTCAGGCACAGTAATTATATGGTAACACAGCCACACTTGTCATGTCAACCAAAATATAGAATTGAAATATTCTTGTAACATTTCCTTTTTTTAATACTTTCCAAAATCTATATCACCTAGAGAAATATCCTTTTTATTGAAGGATTTCTTTTTTGAATTAACTTTTTTATTCTTACTTGCATCTTCTAAAAAACCTATTATCTCATTATCAATGCTTTCATATCCTGATTTTGCATCCCCATTTTTTCTTATCCTAAATCTGCTTACAATATCGTTAAGAGTATCTGCCTGACTTGAAAGTTCCTGACTTGAAGCTGCACTTTGCTGTGAAGTTGCGGAATTTGTCTGAACAACTTGTGAAATCTGCAGCACACCTTGATTTACCTGTGAAATCCCTGTTGCCTGTTCATTTGATGAAGCCGCAATTTCACTCACAAGGTCAGTTGCTTTTGTAACTCCGTCAACAATCTTTGAAAGTGCTTCTGCAGTGTCTTTTGCTATATTCATGCCGTTTTCTGTCTTCTTGACGGTTCCCTCTATTAACACTGTTGTCTCTTTTGCTGCTTGTGCACTTCTGCCCGCAAGGCTTCTTACTTCATCTGCTACAACAGCAAATCCTTTTCCGTGCTGTCCTGCCCTAGCTGCTTCAACTGCAGCATTTAACGCAAGTATATTGGTCTGAAATGCTATTTCATCTATCACTTTAATAATTTTAGAAATATTTGTTGATGCTGAGGATATTTCGTCCATTGATCTTAGCATTTCCTTCATTTGTCCATTACCCTCAACTGCATCTTCTTTCACTGCCATAGCTAGTTCACTTGCATCCTTGGCATTAACCGCATTCTTTTTGGTTTGTTCAGCTATTACGTTCATAACAGCTGTCAATTCTTCAACTGAACTGGCCTGTTCTGTGGTGCTTTGTGAAAGCATTTGTGATGAATCCGCAATTTGTTTTGAACCCGCTGCTACCTGTAATGCTGCAGATCTCATCCTATTTAGTATATCATTGAATACAGATAAAATATTATTGAGAGAATTTTTCATCTCAATAAAATCACCTTTAAATTCTTTATCTATTATAATGTCTAAATTGCCATCAGACATTTGATTTAGCACATTACTAATTTCACTTATATAGGTCTTCAAATTGAGTATTGTCTTATTTAGAGCCTCTTTTATTATCGCATGCTCTCCCTTGTAGTTACCTTTCACACTGACCTGTAAGTTTCCCTTTTCTAATTCTGCAAGTACACTTGTCGCTTCATTTATTGGCTCTATCGCTGCATCGAGTGTTTTATTCATTCCTAGAATTATTTCATGATATAATCCTTTGAAGTTTTCCGCTCTTCCTCTTACTTGAAGTTTACCGTCAATTGCTGCTGCAGTTAAGGCATTTACCTCATAAACAAGTCCCTTTATCGACTCGGTAGTCTTTTGAAATGCAGGACCTATCTCATCTTCATCATCCTTTATCAGCAACTCGAAATCAAAATTTCCTTCTGCTATTTTATTCATAGAACCTATCACGTGCTTTTGAAGATCGTCAGCATAATTATCCATAATATTTGCAAGTTGCCCAATTTCATCTTTTCTACTTAAATTCAACCTCTTTTTCAGATGTCCCTTTTCAATTTCCTTAATCATCTCCACTACCAAAACAAGTGGTTTTGATATATTTCTTATTATTATATAACCTATGACAAAAATCAGAGCAAGTAAAACAACTAATCCTATAGAAATATTTAATACAACGAAATTTCTCTTGTTATAATATTTTTCTTCGTTTACTTTTACCGCCTCTGCAAGTAAATTAGTTATTTCATCCAAATTATCACGAGGCTCATTGAATGAATCCACCCACCCCTCCTCGAAAGCTTTATTTTGTATAGATTTATTTGTAATTGCTACCCACTCATCTATTTGAGGATTTATTTTATCAAAAATCTCAAACGCAGTTTGCTTACTTGTTTCTCCTTTAAATTCAAGCCATTCATTTTTTGTATTATCCATTTCCGCTTTTGATCCTAAAACTCTCTCTTTTGCTGTTTTTATATTGTCATTAAAGAAGGCAATTTCACTATCAATTTCCTCTTTTGTATTATCTCCCATAACTATTTTTTGTACTGCTGTATATGCCTGATACAGGTCTCTGTCGGCATTTAATATAGCCTCTTCTGCTGCCCGAGCTGATTTGAGCATTTTTGTTTCCTCTTTTTGAATATTGCTACTCGAAATTACAGCCAAAGATGCAAATACAGCAACACCTATTAAACACATAACCAGTATAAGGAATATCTTACTCCTTATAGACAAATCTGAAATCCATTTCATCATACACACGCACTCCTTTATTATTAGTAGTTATAAGCAACAAATACAATTACAATTAAATATTTTAAGTTAAAAATAACCAATTCTTTATTTAAACATTCAAGAAACTCAACTATTTTTTTCCTACTATATCTTTCGGTAATTTGCTAATCTTTCATTAGCTAAACTTTAGCATTTAAAAAAGTTAAATTGAGAATAGTCATATTTCTGATAAACATGTAAATAATAAAAACGAAAATATTATGTATCTTTAGAAACGAGGAGGAGCCATCAATGAAAGAAAAGAAAAAAGACAAAAAAGTTGTTGCAGATGCCATTGGTGACCCGGCTTTTTATAATGACCAGATAGCTTCAAATAAAGAGCCCATAAAGTCATCAATGGAAAAGAAAAAAAGTCATAAAAAGTAGCGTGTAATTTTATTTCGAAAAGGCTGTCGGAATTCTTACCTATAGCCTTTTCGCAAATTTCTTTTTCTTAATCGTACTTAGCTAGCTTATCTTCCCAACTTCCTGTTTAAATCCAATCAAGATGGTTTCCTTATTCACAATTATAGGTCGCTTAACTAGCATGCCGTTAGTTGCTAGTAGTTCAAGTTGATCTTGTTCCTTCATATCCGGAAGTTTTTCTTTTAATCCTAGTTCCTTGTACAAAAGCCCACCAAAATTGTGTTATTAAAAATAAAGTCGAAAAAATAGTTAAAATTTTGTCAATTTACGATGACAATTCAAATTTCACCCGCTATAATATATAGAGGTAGAATTAAATTACAACAATGTTAGTTTAATTATATATTTTAAAATGTATTTTGAGGTGAAAAGGAATGAAAACATTATCAAATCAAAACCGTATCAAAGTAACAGTAAACGGTCGAGAAATCGAAGTTTATGACAATCTTACCATTCTTCAGGCATTACTACAGGAGGATATTCATATTCCTCATCTGTGTTATGATATAAGGCTTGAAAGATCAAACGGTAACTGTGGACTTTGTGTAGTATCAGTCGGTCCTAATAGTGAAAAAGACGTCAAAGCATGCCAAACCCCTATAAAGGAGGGTATGGTTATATGTACAAACAGTCCAAAACTTGAAAGCTACAGAAAGGTTCGCCTTGAACAACTGCTTTCAGATCACAATGCCGATTGTGTTGCTCCATGCGTAACAACATGTCCTGCCAACATCGATATCCAGACTTATCTGCGTCATGTAGGCAATGGAAATTACGAGTCTGCAATAAGGACAATAAAAGACAGAAATCCTTTCCCTATTGTATGCGGGCGTGTCTGTCCACATCCTTGTGAGGCTGCATGTAGACGCAATCTTGTAGATTCTCCTGTTGCAATCAATTATGTCAAACGTTTTGCTGCCGATTGGGATATGGCTCAGCCACAACCATGGGTTCCAACTAAAAACCCTTCAACGGGTAGAAAGATAGCTATTGTAGGTGGAGGACCATCGGGACTTTCTGCTGCATACTACAGCGCCATAAAGGGCCATGATGTAACTGTTTTTGAACGTCAGTCCCATGCAGGAGGAATGATGAGATATGGTATACCCGAATATCGTCTTCCAAAAGCTACTTTAGATAAAGAGATTGATATAATCAAGAACCTCGGTGTAAAAATCATGACAGGAAAATCCCTTGGAACTCATATCAGACTTGAGGATCTCCATAAGGATTTTGATGCAGTGTATCTTGCTATCGGTTCATGGAATGCAACACCAATGCACATTGAAGGTGAAAACCTTGAAGGTGTATGGCTTGGTATACAATTCCTTGAGCAAGTAACAAATAATGCACAAATAAACTTAGGTGACAATGTCATTGTAATCGGTGGAGGAAATACAGCCATTGACTGTGCTCGTACCGCTCTTAGAAAAGGAGCTAAATCGGTTAAACTTGTATACCGTCGTACGCAGGAGGAAATGCCTGCTGAACCCTACGAAGTGGAAGAAGCCTTGCACGAAGGTGTTGAAATGTTGTTCTTAATGGCACCAACAAAGATTATTAGTGTAGATAGCAAAAAGAAACTAGGCTGTATAAAAATGACTTTAGGGGAGCCTGACCGTTCAGGACGTCGCCGTCCTGTACCTGTTGAAGGCAGCGACTTCGAAATTGAAGCAGATACTATTATAGGTGCTATAGGTCAAAGTACCAATACACAATTCCTATATAATGACCTCCCTGTAAAACTTAACAAATGGGGAGATATAGAAATCAATGGAAAGACTATGCAAACTTCCGAGCTCAACATATTTGCCGGCGGAGACTGTGTAACCGGTCCTGCAACTGTAATACAAGCTGTTGCAGCAGGACGTCATACTGCTGATGCGATGGATAGCTTTTTAATGAAGGGATACATTAAAGAAGAAAATGTTGATTATAGCTGTAGCCGTGGCACTATGGAGGATCTTCCAAAATGGGAATTTAGAGAAATACCAAAAATTGCTCGTGCTCAAATGCCATCTATTTCTATTACCGAAAGAAAAAACAACTTCAATGAAGTGGAACTTGGCTTAATGGAGAAGACTGCTCGTGAAGAAGCTCGCCGCTGTCTAAAATGCGGTTGCCGCGAACGCTACTCCTGTGATTTGCGTCAAGAAGCCACTGCCCATGGTATTGAGTTTGAACCACCCATACACGAACGTCCTTTTATTCCTATAGTTGACGGTCATCCTTTTATAATACGCGATCACAACAAATGTATATCCTGCGGTCGTTGTATTGCTGCATGTAGTGAAATTGAAGGCCCTGATGTACTTACATTCTATATGAAAAACGGACGTCAGTTGGTAGGAACTAAGAGCGGTCTGCCTCTTCAGGAAACAGACTGCGTCAGCTGTGGCCAATGTGTAACTGCTTGTCCTTGCGGTGCTTTAGACTATCGCCGTGATAAAGGTAGAGTTATGAGAGCAATTAATAATAAGAAAAAGACGGTTGTCGCCTTTGTTGCTCCAGCAGTTCGAAGCCTTATCTCTAAGACTTATAATATTCCTTTTGAAGATGCCTCACCATTTATGGCAGGACTTCTTAAAAAGCTAGGCTTTGACAAGATATTTGACTTTACTTTTGCAGCGGATCTTACTATAGTAGAAGAAACTACAGAATTTTTAACAAGGGTATCGAATAAAGGTGTAATGCCACAATTCACATCCTGCTGCCCAGGTTGGGTGAACTTTGTTGAAAAGCGTTATCCTGAAATGATTCCTCACCTATCAAGCTGTAAGTCACCTCAAATGATGATGGGAGCCACAGTTAAGAACCATTATGCAAAACTTGCAAATTTAAATAAAGACGATCTCTTTGTAGTATCGATAGTGCCATGTCTTGCGAAGAAACACGAAGCAGCACGCCCAGAGTTTGCTCCTGAAGGAATCCGTGATGTAGATGCAGTTCTAACAACAACAGAGATGATTGAAATGGTTAAGCTTGAAAATATCGACATTTCAAAGATTGTACCTCAGGAATTTGATGAGCCATACAGACAAGTTTCGGGAGCCGGTATCCTATTTGGTGCATCGGGTGGTGTTGCTGAGGCTGCACTTCGTATGGCAGTTGAAAAGCTCACAGGAAAAGTTTTAACCGATCATCTTGATTTTGAAGAGATTCGTGGCTTTGAAGGTGTAAAAGAAGCTACTGTAGATGTTGATAATACCAAAGTCCGTGTAGCTGTTGTAAGCGGTCTGCATAATGCCGAACCGATAATTGAAAAGATTATTCAGGGTGTAGATGTAGGTTATGATCTTATTGAAGTTATGGCGTGTCCTGGCGGTTGTATATGTGGTGCCGGACATCCTGTTCCTGAAAAGATAGATGCTATGGAAAAACGTCAACAAGTACTCGTAAATATTGACAAAGTTTCAAAATACCGTAAATCACAAGAAAATCCAGATATCTTAAGACTTTATAAAGATTACTACGGTGAAGCTAATTCCCACCTTGCCCATGAGCTGTTACACACTCATTATTCGCCTAAGCAAGGTGACAGTGCCTGCAACACGGTACGCAAAAAGGATAACTCTGCCTTTGTTGTACAGGAATTCACTATTTGCATGTGCGAATCCTGTTTGACTAAAGGTGCACAAGAATTGTATCAAAATTTAAGCGATACAATAAAGCATTACAAAATGAATCCGTTTTCACAGGTTAAAACAATTCGCTTGAAGGAAAACCATTCCGGTAAAGGTGTTTATATTGCGCTTAACGGCAAGCAGATTGATGAACCTATGCTCAGTTCTATTTATAAAAATCAAAAATAAATTTAAATTTAAATACAATAAAAAGCCGCATAATATGTGGCTTTTTGTTGTATCAAATTTACTACTTTGATTGCAGCTTCCACTGCGGTATGGATTAACTGGGTATTGCCCACATTACTTTACAGGATCCACATGAATAACCATATCTATCCCAAGTTCCTCTTTGACTTTCAGCTCTATATTATCAATTTCTGAATGAATATCTACAATATTTGCATCATCCGATACTTCAGCATGTATTGATGCAGTTATTCTTCCAGGGCCATAGTCATGAACTTTCAAGTCGTGGGCACCTTTTATATTTTTGCCGCTAAGAACCAATTCATTAATTCTTTCAATAACTTGTGGATCGGGCAAGGCTCCCAAAAGAAGGTTTACCGAATCTTTTGCCGTATTAAATCCTGTGTACATAATTAAACCTGAAATAATGAGACCCATTACTCCATCGACCGGAAAAGCTACAAATCTTCCTATTAGAGTTCCTATTATTACTCCAGCTGTTGCATAAACATCATTAAGGCTATCTGATGCGGCTGCTCTATTTACACTCGAATTTATTACTTTTCCTATATATTTGTTATAAGAAAACATCCATACTTTCAGCAACACTGAAATTGATAGAATTATCATAGATATAATATTGAACGTCACTTTTTGGGGTTTTAAAATTTTATCAAAGGAACTGCCTAAAAGCTTCAGACCAACTGCGAAAATAACAAAAGACACCACTAATGTAGCAATATATTCATATCTTCCATGTCCATGAGGATGTTCTTTATCAGGTGGCCTGTTACTTAACTTGGCTCCAAATATTGCAATTACAGATGTCCCTAAATCACTGAGATTGTTAAAAGCGTCCGAAATAACAGCTATACTGTTTATAACAAATCCAAGAATCAGCTTTATTGTAAAGAGGAGCATGTTGCATATAATGCCTAGTACTCCGGATAACACTCCGTATGCTTCCCTTACATCTTTATCATTTACATTTTCACTATTATTAATAAATTTTTTTATTATTAACCTAATCAAAATTCGGCCTCCGATCTCTTATTATTATGGCATAAATCTATCACTCTATTATTAGTCTAAAGAATTCCTCCGTTATTGTATTATTCATTTCACAAAAAAGTCTAAGAGTTTCTCGTATAAAAGTAGTATAAAAACACATCTGTAGGATTACCTTCCCACAGATGTGTTGCTTTTTAGTTTTAATATGTACAATGAAGATAGGTCTCCAATTAAAATATATTGTACATTATATTACTTTATTAATATATTGTCAAAATGAACCATATTGTTATTTTGAAAGCTAAATCTTTTCTAAAAAGGGTTGATACATCATGAGAGCATTGTTCTCTGTTATATACTCATCTAGTATCAACCCTTTATCATTTGAATAGACTTTCCTTGCAATTTCGTTGTGTCTTATGTAGCCTCCCCAAGACTTGAACTTAAATAGCCGGTAATTTGTCTCGCAATCTCTGGCGTTAACTCACCAATGTAGTTTTTTTGAAGAGAAATATTCTGATTTACATATACTTGAGCAAATTTGCTCTGTTCTATCAATTGGTTTTCAACTAAAACCATACCTGTATATTCAACACCCTTTACAACAGAAATTCCTACAATAAGCATTGATATCAATGCCGCTGTGAGGTAGTATATTACAAGCTTTGTGCCTAAATTCACCCTTTTGTCCTCCTAAAGCAATATCCAAAGCCAAACACTGTTGAAATATATTTGGGGTCTTTGCTGTCATCCTCAGCAGAGAGCACATTATACCCCTCTCTTTTTAAAATTATTAAAAGCAATTCGCGGATTGAAGTTTCATCATCAATAACTAAAATTTTTTTCATCTTTTACACCCCAAAAATTTATGATATAATAAAACCATAATTAATTAAATAATAACTTATACCAATAAAACATACAAATTAATATTCTATGCTTCCGTTGTAATATAATATTTTGTTTGAAATTCTCCCATCTACTCGCAACAATACTAAGAAACTTCCTTATATTTATCAAACAAACGCAGATATTAATTATACGATTTATGATATTTATATTAGCCACGCAAAATATTACAATTTTAATATTTTGAAAATTTCCGACATAAAACATCACAAGTACTCGAATATATATATAAGAAAGATTATATATATATTCTTTTGCTAGCTAAACTTTTATTGGAAAGGATGATGCCAAAAGTTTATAAAATCTTAATGGCACTATTGCCGTGTTTCTATCGAATTATAATTGATGTAATACTTCTTAATTGAATTTTATTATATCAGAAGGATAATTACACCGGTAATTATGTGTCCAGCTAAAATATTTAACTAATAAGGAAAAAAGAAAGGGGAGCAAAAAATGAAAAAAAGATTGAAAGTGATTTTTTCAACTTTCATGTGTTTTACCTTCTTGTTTAGCATGTTTCCAAAAGATGTTAAGGCAGGACCAACTCTTACATCAAATGCAACAGGTAAAATTGACGGTTTTGACTATGAATATTGGAAAGATACTGGAAATGGAACTATGACCCTCAATGGTGGTGGTACATTTAGTTGTTCTTGGAGTAATATCAATAATATTTTATTCCGTACAGGGAAAAAACTCGGCTCCACCCAGACGTACCAGCAATATGGAAACATAGTTTTAGATTACGCATGTAACTACCAGCCAAACGGAAATTCATATTTGTCCGTATACGGTTGGACGCAAAATCCACTTGTGGAGTATTACATAATTGAGAGCTACGGCACCTGGAAGCCACCAGGAAGTAATAATCCAAAGGGCACACTTACTGCCAATGGTGGTACATATGAAATATATGAGACAACAAGAAATAATCAGCCTTCTATTGAAGGTGATAAAACTTTCCAACAGTATTGGAGTGTTCGTACACAAAAACGTACAAGCGGAACCATATCTTGTCACGAGCACTTTAAGGCTTGGGAAGCTAAAGGCATGAGAATGGGTAAGTTATACGAAGTTACCATGGTTGTTGAGGGCTATCAAAGTAGTGGCCAAGCTACTATGACAAAATTGGATATTACCCTCGGTGGCTCAGATCCTGGCGGTAATACTGGCGGTAATACTGGCGGCGGTAATACCGGTGGTAATCTTGCTAGTAAAACAGGCGTAGCTGTTACTGAGAGAAGTGCTTTTACAACTTTACAAGCAGAAGACTATAACAGCCTAAGTTCTTCAACAATGGAAAAAGTAGGTACTGATAATAGTGGAAGCGGTATAGGCTATATTGAAAACGGAGACTATCTTGTATTCAATAAAACCAACTTCGGTTCTGGAGCTTCTTCTTTTAAAGCTCGTGTTGCTTATGGTGGTGACTCTAGTTCAACTATTCAATTAAGATTGGGTAGTTCGTCAGGAACTCTTATAGGTTCTTTGAGTATACCTTCAACTGGCGGCTGGGATACTTACAAGGAATTGTCCACGACTGTTAGCGGTGCTTCAAGCACACAAGACTTATACCTTTGCTTTAATGGACCTGTAAATATTGATTCTTTCTCCTTTGGTTCAGGAAGCACTGGTGGAAACACTGGTGGGAATACCGGTGGAAACACTGGTGGAAATACTGGTGGAAATACTGGTGCAACACAAACCGTTACTGAAAACAAAACAGGAACTCATGGCGGTTATGATTATGAGTACTGGAAAGATAACGGTACTGGAACTATGGTTCTTAAAGATGGCGGTGCATTTAGTTGCGAATGGAGTAACATAAACAATATATTATTCCGTAAAGGTATTAAGTACAATGAGACCCAGACACACCAACAAATTGGTACAATGACAATGGAATATGCTTGTAATTACTCACCAAACGGTAATTCATATTTGTCTGTATATGGTTGGA
>JAEZUI010000195.1 GCA_023421115.1 Bacillota bacterium
GTGCAAGTGCATATTATGGAAAGAACATAGCGGAGAGCCTTAGAGAATGTAGACGAAGCGGAGTCCGATTTTTGCAAAGCAAAATATCGTTCCTCTGTTTCTTGCGAAGCAAGATAAGTCGAATCACCTGTTCGAGCGAAGCGAGTTTGATTCGACCCGTAGCGAGTCGTACATTCTCTTAGGTTTGTAGCTTAGTTCTTGGAATAATATGCACTTGCACGGCGGCGAGTACCCTTAAAACTTACAAAGCCCTTCTCAAACTCACTAATATCATACTATCACCACATATTATCAAACAAAACACCCCATGTAGTTTTACATAAGATTTGCAAAAAAAGACGCACCCAAAACAGTAACCAACCCAGTTACTGCAATGGCCAAACTACTCATCGCACCTTCTACCTCACCCATTTCCATAGCCCTTACCGTCCCAATTGCATGCGATGATGTACCAAGTGCAATCCCCTTAGCTATTGGCTCTTTAATCCGAAAAACCTTACATACAAAATCAGCCATCATATTACCCAACACACCTGTAATAATAATCACAGCAACAGTTATAGTTACAATCCCACCAAGCTCTTCCGAAACTCCCATACCTATTGCGGTTGTAATTGACTTAGGCAGTAAAGTAACATACTGCTCGTGGTTTAAATTAAACAGCTTAGACAACGAAAACACACTTACAAAACTAGCAAAGGCTCCCGATACAATTCCACCTAATATTGCTTTATAATTACCCTTTAAAAGCTCAAGCTGCTGATATAATGGTATAGCAAGACATACTGTTGCCGGAGTCAGAAGATAGCTCAGATATCTTGCTCCATTGTTATAACTCTCATAATCCACTCCCAAAAGACCTAAAACAGCAATAACAAATATTATCGAAATCAAAAGCGGATTAAACAACGCTATTTTGAATTTTCTTTTCAATACAACTCCAAGTCCATATCCTGCAAGACTCAAGAGCACTCCGAAATATGTAGACCCACACAATATTTCTCTCATTTCTTTAACCTCTTTTCCATCCGTATAATAAACTGTGTCATTCTCCCCGCTACAACCATTACAATTACCGTTGTCAAAACTGTAATAACACAAAGCGGTAGCCAAAGACTTTTAAGCTCACTCCATAAAGCAATAAGCCCCACCGCAGCCGGAATAAACATCATAGGCATTATTTCAATCAGATAATTGCCCGTTTCCTTAACCTTTTCTAGTGAAATAACTTTAGTCATTAACAACAACAGCATAATCACTAATCCGTAAATACTTGCAGGTATCGGCAGAGCAATAAAGTGTTTTAATAGCTCACCGACAAAAGAGACTGCCAAAATAATGGCAAACTGTTTCATGAATTTCATTTTCTTAATCAATCCCACTTTCCAAAGTATGCTTTTAGTTTTATAAATACTATTATATTGATTAAGCCTATAACAAGCAAACTATTTGTTATTTCATTTAAAAAAGCACGCAAAAAACTCTTGACTAATCTTGGTATTTGCATTAACATTTATATATGAGTGTTCACAATTTTAAAGAAGGAGGCAGGAAGATGAAAAAGAATACAATCAACTTATTTACCAACAACTTTATTTTCGCCGGAATGTTTAACATTTCTGATAACCCTGCCTTACTCAGTTGTTTATTCTGAAGTTTTTCATTGTAACTGATTAGGTCGTGGTTATCGCCGCGACTTTTATTTATTTTAGGGGACGCGGAAATTTATACCGTGACCTTTTTTTGACCTTTTTTGAACAATGCGAAAGAGGCAAAACGTTGGGGGCTAGATGCCCCTCAGATTTCATTACATTTGCAGAATTTTAGGTACGGTGAGTAAGGCTAGCTGTCATCACAGAGGAGGTATTTATTTGAAAAGACTTTTTACACTAATAATAAAACAGTGGTTGCCCTACATTATTGGCATTATGGCACTTCTTACTTCAATAACAATAGATATGTTCAATCCATATTTTGTAGGCAAAATTGTTGACAGAACAGTACTTAATAAAGATATGGGATATCTAAAAACAGCATTACTAGCCCTTGCCGGAATAACAGTCGGGCGTGCAGTTCTTGGATATACCAAGTCAATTAATTTTGATATAGCCAGTTCAAAAGTAATTTTAAACTTGAGAAAAAATTTGTTTGATCACATACAGAAATTGTCCTTTTCATTTTTCGATGAAAATAATACTGGTGAATTAATGTCCCGTATAAAGGAAGATACGGAAAACATCATGAATGCTCTTTGTTTTGGAATAATACTGTTTTTGGAACAATGTGTTTATTTTATAATAGCATCAATTATTCTGATAACAATAAATTGGAAGCTTGCCCTTATTAGTCTTATTACAATGCCGCTCATTGAGATTGTAGTATTCAAACTTGAACGGTCAATGGGTAAAACATATGGAAAAATTAGTGATCAGAGGGCTGTCCTAAACTCTACTGCACAACAAAATATATCCGGTGTGAGAATCGTTAAGGCTCTAGGGCGTGAAAAGCATGAAATCCAGAAATTTTTACGCCAGAATGAAGAAAACTATAATATAAATTTAGAGCAGGTAAAAGCATTTTCAAAATACAATCCGGCTATTGAATTTTTATCAAACCTCGTATTAGTTCTTGTCATAAGTTTTGGGGGTTATTTTGTAATCAGTGGTGAAATGTCTCTTGGGACATTAGTTGCCTTCAGCAATTATATTTTTATGCTTATATGGCCAATGCGCATGATGGGATGGCTCACCAGTGTAATTGCACAGTGTATTGCCTCCGTTAAGAAGATTGATAAAATCTTTGATGAAGTACCCTCTATAAAAAATTGCGATCATCCTAAAATACCAGAAGAAATAAAAGGTCACATTATCTTTAAAGATGTATGTTTTGACTATAAAGGAGTTACTGTGCTAAAAGATATAAACATTGAAGCTACGCCGGGTAAAACCATTGCAATTATGGGGATTACCGGTGCAGGAAAAAGTTCTCTTATAAATCTCATAGGAAGATACTATGATTGCACTAAAGGTATGATAAGTTTTGACGGAGTAGATATAAAAGAGATGGACTTATCAATATTGAGAGAAAATGTATCGGTAGTTATGCAGGAAACCTTCCTTTTTTCAGACACGATAGATGAAAATATCAGGTTTGGTACAGATAACATTTCTGATGAGGATTACAGGTCCGCTTGCGAGGATTCTATGGTAGATGAATTTGTTTCTCAAATGCCAAAGGGGTATAACACAATAGTTGGTGAACGCGGCTTAGGTCTTTCAGGTGGGCAAAAGCAGCGAATTTCAATTGCTAGAGCTTTGGTGAGAAACCCTAAAGTGTTGATTATGGATGATTCAACCTCAGCTCTAGATATGGAGACGGAATATGCCATTGAAAAGGCTATGGAACGAAGGAAAGGAATAACAAAGTTTATCATTGCTCATAGGATCTCAGCTGTTAAAAATGCAGATGAAATATTGTATTTTGAAGACGGAAAAATTGTTGAACGTGGAAACCATGCGGATCTTATTAAACACCGAGGCCGCTATTATGAAACATATTGCGAGCAATACCGTGATTATTCAGACGCACTAGAAAAAGAGGTGATATAATGCCAATTAATAATTTCAAGCAAGATGAAGTTTTAGAAGAAAATTTAAATATAAACATAATTAAAAGACTTTTATTATATTTAAAGCCCTATGGAGGACCAGTTACAAAAACATTACTGCTGATGGGTTTTGTAATTGCGGTGGAGTTGCTTAATCCATACTTTTTAAAAATTGCGATAGACAAATTCATCAAAAATGGCGACTGGAAATATCTTATATTACTTGGCTGGGTAATGGCTGCTTTAAATTTAGTCGCAATGATATTCTCCCGATTAAGAATATTGACAATAGGAAGTGTCTCTAATAAAATTCTTTTGACCATCCGGCAACAGTTGTATTCTCACATTCAGAAATTATCCTTCTCATTTTTTGATAATCGGCCGACGGGAAAAATACTTGCACGCATTATCGGAGATGTTAATTCACTGAATGATTTATTCACTAATAGCATTACAAGTCTTATTCCGGAAATTGTTAAAATAACAGCAGTAGTTATAATAATGATGGCAATGAATTACAAGCTTGGCTTGGTAGCGTTGGCAACATTGCCTGTTATGATAATTGTAATGTTCTTTATTTCAATATCCTCGAGAAAAAGATGGCAACTAAACAGAAAAAAATCTTCAAATCTGAATGCCTTCACTCATGAAGATTTTTCAGGAATACGAGTTGTTCAAAGTTTTGCTGCTGAGAAAGAAACGTCAGCTACATTCCTTAAACTGCTTGAAGAATGGAGAATTTCCTTTGTTAGAGCAATACGTATGAATGACTTTTTTTGGCCAACAGTCGAAATGTCCTGGGGTGTAGGAACCATTCTAGTCTTTTGGTTTGGTGCGGGCCTTATTGAAAAAGATTCGATTACTCCTGGGCTTCTGATAGCTTTTACAAGTTACATTTCTATGTTCTGGCAGCCAATTATGAACATAAGCAATTTTTATAACCAGTTAGTAACCAATATGTCTGGTGCAGAAAGGATTTTTGAAATACTTGACCTTGAGCCTGATATTAAAGACAAACCGGAATCCTTTGAAATGCCTTTAATTAAAGGAGATGTTTCTTTCAGAAATGTTACTTTCGGTTATGATGATGATCAGCAGGTGCTAAACAATGTAAGTTTTGATGTGAAGGCCGGTCAAACAATAGCATTAGTAGGGTCGACAGGTGCTGGAAAAACAACAGTAGTAAACCTTATAAGCAGGTTTTATGATGTACTTTCAGGAGAAGTATTAATTGACGGCATAAATATAAGCAATGCAAAACTTGAAAGTCTAAGGGGACAAATTGGCCTTATGCCACAGGATACCTTCCTCTTCGCCACAACAATTAAAGAGAATATACGCTATGGAAAATTAAATGCTTCAGACGAGGAAGTTATTGCTGCTGCTAAAGCAGTATCGGCGCATGAATTCATTATGAAGTTCGAAAAAGGTTATGATACTGATGTCAATGAGCGTGGTACAAGGCTTTCAGCAGGTCAAAGGCAATTGATTGCTTTTGCGAGGACATTGCTTTCAAATCCACGCATTCTAATACTTGATGAAGCAACCTCAAGTATTGATACCCATACTGAAAAGCTTGTACAGCAGGGAATACACAACCTGCTTAGCGGAAGGACATCTTTTGTTATTGCCCACAGGCTTTCGACAATACGAAACGCCAATAGGATAATGGTTGTAGAAGATGGTGGAATAGTAGAATCGGGTACTCACGAAGAGCTAATTTCGCTTGAAGGAAAGTACTATAATTTTTACATTGCGCAGTTTAAATTCCTTAATGAAAAAGAGGTTATTTAGACCTACTATTATTTTTCTACATTGGAATACTTATCGGATTTTATAGAAATCACTTAAGGTGATTCCAAAAACTTTGCAATTAAACTTATTCACTGTCATTAATTGATAACAAGAAATAGAAATCAAAGGATCTATATACCACTAAGGTACGTAGATCCTTTTTTTGTTTAATGAACTTTCACAAATCTTTCTGTTACTAATAAAATCTACTTAGTATCAAATCAATTCAATTTTACTTCTCTCACTTGTTTTCAATCCTTAAAACCTTCCATTTATAGCATTTATATCCATTATTATAAATTTCCACTTATTTATGATAACCTAACATTAGTTGCTTGTGGTCCACGCTGCCCTTTTTCCATATCGAATTCCACTGTTTGCCCCTCGTCTAGTGACTTATAACCTTGCGATTGAATTGCAGAGAAATGCACAAACACATCATCTCCACCCTCTCTTTCAATAAAACCAAAACCTTTTTCCGCATTAAACCATTTAACTGTTCCAGTCATTTATTACTGAACCTCCCTCAAATGCCTTATAATTTAGGCACAATATAAATTTTGTGTTCCTAATATATTTTGTTAAAAATAAGCCTTCATTATTCACCCTGTAATATGCTTAATTCCCACACCTATGCAAAATTGGCTAAGTTAAAGCAACAGCTTCGTACTCTTTTATCAGGGAATTTACCAAATCCTTCACTGAAACAATTTTATCGGCCTTATAAGCATTTTCACCAGCAAACGCGAAACCATGCTCCATTTTTCCTTTTTTTGCACTTATTAATGAGAGTGCAATGCAATAAGGGCTACACTCATGATTACAAGTAACAATACAATGATATGGACACTTATAAGGTTTTTTATTCCCCTCATTCACATCCTTTATAAACTCATTAATTATTGCTCTTCCAGGCATTCCCACCGGACTTTTTATAATACCTATATCTTCCTTTTTA
The DNA here is from genome assembly GCA_023421115.1 of Bacillota bacterium. Classification (GTDB taxonomy): domain Bacteria; phylum Bacillota; class Clostridia; order Acetivibrionales; family Acetivibrionaceae; genus Acetivibrio. The sequence continues at coordinate 6,360 of JAEZUI010000195.1, forward strand.
CAATTAATATAAGCATTTTTAAATTCTAAAGAAGCATCACATTCGACTGTTGTCACAAAACGTGTTGCCATCTGAACTCCCGAAGCACCAAGTTGAATGTACTTATACATGTCTTCTCCTGAATATATACCACCAGCTGCAATTACCGGAATGGTCTTGCCTGCAATGTTTCCGATATGTTTAGCTTCATCAATCACCTGTGAAACAATTTTCTCTAGTTGATAGTTTGGATCAGTAAGCTGTTCTTCTTTAAATCCGAGATGCCCTCCCGCCATAGGACCTTCCACTACAATAGCGTCAGGTGTATATCTATACTTATTTATCCATCTTTTAGCCACAAGACTAGCTGCTCTTGCAGATGAAACAATAGGAACAAGTTTAGTTTCCTTAGTTTTCATTAAGAAGGAAGGTAGATTAAGCGGAAGACCAGCCCCTGAAAAAATAATATCTATACCCTCCTCTATTGCAGTTTTAGCCATATCAGAGAAATTAGACAAGGCAACCATAATATTTACACCAAGAATCCCCTTGGTTAATTCGCGAGCTCTTCTTATTTCTTTCCTTAATGCCCTAATATTAGCCTCAAGATAATTTGTTGTAAAATCCGGTTCTAGCATTCCTATCGCTGCAGCAGAAATAACTCCAATTCCACCCTCGTTAGCTACTGCTGATGCAAGTCCACTTAAAGAAACACCAACACCCATGCCACCTTGAATAATCGGCAATTCTGCGGTTAATCCACCTATATTCAGTCCTTTTCCTTTCCAAGAAACCATATCATTTCTCCTTATTAGTTTTAGGATTAAGTATCATCATCATACTTCTTCCCTCAAGCTTTGGCTGCTTTTCAACCACCCCAACATCATTTACTGCTTGAGCAAACTTTTCCAAAACTTCCTTCCCAATTACTGTATATTTCATTTCCCTGCCTCGAAATCTAATACTAACTTTGACCTTATTACCCTCTTGTAGAAACTTACAGGCATTTTTTGCTTTAAAGTCAAAATCGTGTTCTTCAATTGTGGCAGACAACCTTACTTCCTTAAGCGAAACCACCTTCTGATTTTTCCTAGTTTCTTTCTCCTTTTTAGCCTGTTCAAACATGCTCTTTCCATAATCCATAATCTTACATACTGGTGGCGCTGCATTAGGTACAATTTTTACAAGATCAAGATTTTTTGTAATTGCAATTTGTTGTGCATCCTTTGATGACATAACACCTAACATTGCTCCATCAACATCGATAAGTCGAACCTCACGATCCCTTATTCTGTCATTCATCTGCTGCTCATTTTTTATAATATAAAACACCTCCATTGATATTTTTTACAGTAGTCACAGGTTTTTATGTACTCTTTATTTATAAATATAAAAGAGAGAATACAAAAAAGTGCTTCTCTCTTCGTTGCATTAAGCCTTAATTAAATTTTAGACAAATTTTATTGATGTAAAACTCTAAAACTAAATTAAAAGGAAGTTTTTCATCCAAACTAGATAACGCTTAAGTAATACATAAATTTAGTGTTCGTTATCTATATCCTCAAAACTTGCAGTATACACTATATTTTTTTATAACTATCTTATTATATCACTAAATAGTGCGTCTGTGTGTTTATTTTTTAATCCGCTTTAAAAGGCAATTGACCAGTTATTTTTTTGGCAATCACCTTACTGATTAAATATTAAAATAAATCTAGGGAATCTAATATCTCTTGATTTTTAACCAAAGGATACGTTTTCTTCATTTCCACTACTTTGTCGGTAAATTGCTCATTTTGCAAATACCTCATAATTGTATTTTTTTCTTTATCACCTAAAGAGGCTTCAACATTTTTAATGAATTTTATAATATGAAATCCGTAGGATGCCTCAATAAAACCTATATCACCTTCCTTTGCGTTAAATGCCCACTCTTCAAATTCAGCAACAGTATCTCCTTTACCTAAAGTATACTCCCCACCTGAATCTTTTGACCCAATGTCACCGGAATATTGTTTGGCTAAATCTTCAATAGCTTCCCCTTCTTTGACTCTCTTAAAAACATCCTCTGCAAGAAGCTTTCTTTGATTTATTACATCCTCCGTAAGAGGTTCTTTAGTGTTTACGTCAATAGTATATATAAGTACATGTTTCACATTGACCTTCTTATATTGATCCTTATCTCTTTCAAACCTTTTCTCAATATCGCTGTCACTAATTTCTATCTTTGCAGTTTCATTAAAAGCATATTTATCGTATGCATTTAGATAATCCTCATAAATCCCTCTATATTCGTCAATAGTTATACCATATATTTCCTTCATTACTTTTTCAGCTTCCGCTTTGTCTCCATTTCCACGCTCTTTAATAAATCTCTGTACATTTGACTCTATTTCATCTAAATCGGTTTGTTCCAACTTCACTTTTTCCTTTTCGGCAAGCATTAATAAAATTTTTACATCTGTTATGTCATTAAAAGTTTTGTCTATAAGTGTTTGCTTTTTATCCTCATTTGTTGCCCAGAATTCTTTCTTTTCCTCATCACTTTTACCTTCAACGACTGCATCATTTTCCATCTGGTTCTTGTTCATATTAAAATAAAACATAAATTCAGTCTCAGAAATCTTTTCTTCGCCCACCGTTCCAACTATTTTCGCCGGTTCCTTATTATTAGATGAATCCTCGTTGTTTTTGCATGCACTAACACAAAATATTAGTGACAAAACGACTGCAAAAGATATTACTTTATTTAAACTCATGACTAACCTCCATAAAATTTACAATATGATAATGTGCTTTCATATAATTTTACTCTAAATTAAGCTATAATTCTACAAAAAATTTTCACAGCAAAATAATGTTCCTCTGTTTTTCACCTTTTAACGTCATTTTCGGTGCAATACTTTTCTATGATATCAATTATTTCCTCACCAAAAGCTTTTACTTTTCTCTTGCCTATTCCTTTTATTTTTCGTAATTCTTCTAAGGTTGAAGGTAATTGTTCAACAATTTGGATTAAACACTTTTGGTGTAATACAAAAAAGGCTGGTTGATCAAATTCTTCGGCTTTTCGTCTCCTCCAGTTTTTGAGTTCCTCAAACAATTCCGGATGGCTGATAGATTTTGATGTAAATTCAATAGCACTCTCTTTCTGCTCTTTTTTCTGTTCTTTTTGAGGTTTTTCAATTGAAGCTTTTGCCTTCCTATCCAAAAATTCTTTTACAATAAAACCATGCTCGCACTGTTCAAAACAAGCACGCTTGATCAAAACGTCTGTTTTTACTTTTTCGAGAGCCTTAACAATGCTCTTTTTTACACTCTTGTTATCACTTTCAACTACAATACCGTCTAAAACACTTAATACTCCGGTATTTATTTTTTCAACATAATACTTAGAAGCCTTTATAATCCTCTCCTGCAATTGTTGATTTTTTTCAGCATTAGGTTCAAGCTCAAGCATTTTATATAAATGAGGTTTAAACTTGTCCGAGATGGTGAGTAAATCTGCATTTACAAATGTTATAAGCTGTTCCAAACAATTCTTCAAACCATCATGCAGACTGCCTGCATTCTCAGTATACAGCTTCAAACAGTAGGTCAATTGTCTTGCAATCGGACTAAAATCAAACAATTCAAATACAAGTTCCTTTTGATAATCATATTGAGATTTCTCAAATTCATCTCTTCCTGGCTGATTCTCCGATATCTCACCTGAAAATTTCCGAACTGTAGTATCACTGATAATGCTTCTTTGAGTCAATTTCGAACCAAGCACCAAACCTTCAAGCGTCTTGCAGCGGCTCAACGCCACATATACTTGTCCATGAGCAAACGCAGCACTTGCATCAATTATAGCCTTATCAAATGTCAACCCCTGACTTTTGTGAATGGTAATGGCCCATGCAAGTTTCAAGGGAAACTGAATGAAAGTCCCTACAATCTCCTCTTGAATTTCTTCAGTTGTATCATTAATGGAGTATTTAATATTTTGCCATTCTGCAAGTTCAACAGTAATAACTTCCTCATCCGTATTACACTTTACAAGAATATTGTCTTTGTTTATTTTTTCAATCACACCAATTTTTCCGTTATAAAACAGCTTTTCCCTCGAGGTATCGTTCTTAACAAACATTACCTGAGCTCCTTCTTTCAAAACAAGGTCCTTATCCGTAGGGTAGGCATACTCTGGAAACTCACCTTGTGAGTGTGCTTTAAAGCAGTGTTCTTTTTTATTTATTTGTGCAAGTTTCCTATCATTTATTGATTTAGCCTGATGGTTGTGCGTAGTCAGTATAATGTAGCCATCCGGCGTATTCTTTGCAAACTCCGGGTCATATCTTTTGTTTATATCCTTCAATAGATCTTCGTCAATCCTATTGTCTCGAATTTTATTAAGCAAATTGATAAACACTGAATCCTTTTGTCTGTATATATGCTTTAATTCAATACCTATATATTGAGTCATATTAAGAGCCCTGCTGCTAAAAAAATATATAGAATTATACCATTGCCTTAAAATAGCCCATTCATCATCTTTTATAACCGGTGCCAATTGCTGAATATCACCTATCATAAGCAATTGTACCCCTCCAAAAGGCTTATGCTTGTTTTTATATCTCCTTAGCACATCATCTATTGCATCAAGTACATCTGCACGCACCATACTTATCTCGTCTATCACAAGCAGATCCATACTTCGAATTATATTTATTTTTTCTCTTGTAAACTTCTGTACATTCCTATTTTCTTTACTGTCTTCGTCATTTTGAGCAGGAATAAAAGGACCAAAAGGCAACTGAAAAAAAGAGTGAATAGTCACTCCTCCAGCATTTATAGCAGCCACTCCCGTAGGTGCTACGACAATCATACGTTTGGGCGATACCTTTTTTAAATTATGCAAAAACGTAGTTTTGCCAGTACCGGCTTTTCCAGTTAAAAATACGTTTCTATTAGTGTACTGAACAAAATTGAAGGCCATCTCTAACTGAGGATTTTCAATTTTGTCAGCGATTTCCTCTATCACATTTATATAAATCATCTCCAAAATATAGTATGTCCATTATAGCAGTACTTACACCCCTTAGTCCAGCCTAGCATAAGAGAATTTTACTGCATATAACATACTGCATAATTACCAAACTCCTTTGTTGTAAATCCATATCCTTCAAATTGATAAGCCTCTCCATTATTTACCACATAAACACAATCTGGATTAATCTCGTACCCATGATCTACAAAGTGATACTTACCAAAACCATAGATATCAAGATACATGTTCGGGTAATTCTTATACTGAACTGTATCTCGATATAACTTAGGGTCTATAGCAGTTAAATACATTACTTTAGAATAGGTAATACTATTAGTAACATAAACCTCTTTATCTAATTTGTCTGCAAATTTAATAGCACCATCCACACCGTAGCTAAAATAGTATCCGATATCCTTCTCGTAATCTGTAAAATAATAATCTGCAAAAGCACAAAAATAGCAGAGCATAATACCAAGACCTATAATTAACACATTATTTACTACTTCCTTTTTGAGCATAGTTGAAATAAAGTAAATTCCAAATCCCATGCAGATAGTAAGTGGAATAAAGAAATAGTTTGCACGGTTAATATTGGTATCGGTCATACTTGCAATCAGTATAGATACAGCAATCTGAATCAAAATAAATATTTCATAGGAAAACTCTTTTATTCTACATTTCTTTATAAATTCCTTTATCAGATATGCAATTCCTAAAACAACAAAGGGAAGTCCAAATTTATAAAAAACACCGTACTTAGGAGTCGCATTCCATATCAATCCATCATTTTGCGAGGTAATAATATTTATTATATTCATTAATTTTTTAGACATACCTTCAAAAGAGAATTGAGAACCTCTGTACCCAATAAGTTTTGGCACAGTAAAAAACGGTGTGCTCACTTGCTCAATAGTTCCGTTATTGACTAGCAGAAACAGCAAAAGTGGCAGTGCCATAACGAACAGCAATATTCCCGAAATCAGATAGTATCGGTTAAATTTGAATTTCTTCATAACAAAAAGATAAATAATCTGCAGTAAAAGAGTGGCTGCTGCAAATGGCCAAAACAGTGCATAGCAATACAGACATAGTCCATAGTTAATAGCAGAAAGGATTAGAAACTTCGGTTTTTCTATTCCTATGCAAAAGAACAAAAGGGCAAAAAGCATAAAGTGTGGAGCCATGTTGCAATCCATTCCCCAACGGGACATCATAAAGTGCCAGGGGTTAATTGCCAGCACAAACATTGAAATCAAGGCCGCTCTGTTACTAGAAGTAATACGCTTTACCAAGAAAAAGCATGCAGCAATAGCAATTGAGCCAAGAATTGCTTGTGGCATACGAATACACCATATATTATTACCAAATATAGCAATCCACGGGATCATCATATATGATGGCAAAACGCTCATGCCGCTTCCCCAAGTTGTAAGATACACAGGTAAATGAAAACCATAGGAATCTGCCCCTGTCCGCATCAGAGAGATTGCCTCGTACCCTCCAAAGGCCTCGTCCTGATTCAATCCGGCTGGAAATTTGTCTAGAAAAAGCACTCTAAATAGGCAACCTGCAACTAATATAATTGAAAACAGTATAAATTCGAGTTTACTCATGTCTGAAAAACACGAAAAGATACCATGTCTGGTAATCTTGTCCTTCTGTTTTTCCTTGTTGTTTAGACTTGATTCTTTTCTCGGCTCATCATTTGTTTTAGTTCTTGGCATACTTAACCCCCGGTTTTTTATTTTTGCTTTTAAATAAATCATATCATTATTTTAGTATCAAAGACATATGGAATCGTAGCACAAAACACAAAATACACTATAGTTAGATGTCGCAGATTATAACTTTGCTTATATAGTAAATTCGGTAATTATTCCAAGTAAGTACTTTCTGTAAACACCAAAGTCTATTGAATTTACATTTCCGTCACCATTAACATCTGCTGCTTCTAAACCATACTCGTAATCGAAACTATCAATAAATCCAAGCAGATATTTTCTTAGCATTCCAAAATCAATTGAGTTTGTGTTTCCATCACCGTTTATATCACCCACTATAAAATCTTCAGCTGGCGTCTTAGTATCGTCGATAGAAATTGACACGCTAGTTACATCGGCTCTACCATTACTTTGATATCCCTCTACCAAAAGCGAAACATCATTCATATCCCACATATCCATTCCCAAACTCTCCCAAGCTTTAAAGTGTTCAATAACTGACACTGTCCCGCTTGTTCTTTTTGAGGTTCGGATACTCCAATACTGATAAACTGTTTTTTGCAAAATACCACTTAGTGATAATCGAGGTATTGTCTTATATATATCATATGTACCATCATCGACAGTAATTGTTCCCAAAGACACCATGTTTCCACTTGGCTTCCAAGTACCCCAACTTTCCAATATATAATATTCTAATATTTTTGATTTATCAACGTCTTTTATTCCATATACAGCCAAATAGGAATTGCCCCCCGGTTGGAAGTCGCAATTGTAATCAATTGTTATTTTCTCAATTTCCCTGTATGTACTTTCTATATTTAATTTCTTACCTTTTCGAAACAATGCATTATTTATATCATTCCACTCACAACTGAAGGTACCCCCATCATGTATAGCCATGGTTGTATCTCCCATATCCTTCCACAATTCATAATAATAACCATCAAGGTTGATAGACCCATTTGATGTAATAATGCTTGAGGCCTGTACGCTTACTTTACACATAACAATACTCATTAGAATAGATAAAATCACTAACATTCTCTTATTCATTTACACTCCCCCTAGTATAATTTTATTAAAAAAGATCATTTAAAAAATAATTATCAGTACGTTTTATATATATCTAAAGTGATTTCTGTAAAACTTGTCAGTTTACAATTCAAAACACTTAATTCCAGGGGCTTGCCACATAATAATTATATAGTTAATTTCTAAAATGTCCTTATGTTGATATTATAACATATTTTCTCTCTATTTTAGAATAATTTCGACTGATTAATTTAGTTTTAGGGAAGTAAAATCAAAGCATTGTAATTTGGTTCATTTTCAAAATATCCTCTTTAAATATTTATTATAAATACCTATTGAAAAGTATTTTAGGGTAAACTTATAAGGCAATTCAAAAAAAACAACTGGTCAATTGCTATTTCAAAAAATGTATAGGTTATTTTTTGAAATGGCCTAAAGCTAAATTTCAATACTTTGCTTCTCACCACAATAGGGACAATACTTATAGTTCTTTCTGACCTTTTTGCCACAAACATTGCATGAATTTGGCTTTGAAACGACTCGTGTTACAATAAGGTAAACAATAAGGTTTGATGGTATATTCAATAGTCCAAACAGTCCCCACAGCCACTTGTTTTCTCCTCTTTTAGAAGCGTCCCAGAATATCCAGCAGCCTTGTGCTAGTAACAAAACTATTAAAACAGCCCACAAATATAGAGGTATATCTTTTATATCATTCATTAACACTCCTCCTTCACAAGTCTTTGTCTTATAATAAACGGAACTAATAAAGGCACACAAACCATAAGAATAATCTGAGCCCTTATAATACTCTTACCATAACCCATGTATACAAGTAATCCTAATACACCCAATATCATGCTTGATATAATAACATAGACAACTAAGTCCCTCAAATTTTTATTTCTTTCAATTAAAATGCTAGATTTCCTAAAGGCCCCACCAATTATTCTCTCATCAATCTCAATCTCCCTATCAAGGGCTGACATCTTATTTTTTAACAGTCCCAAATCCTTCCAATATTCTGCACACTCTCTGCAAGTATCAAGATGACTTTTGATATCTTCTGTCATGTGCTTTTCTCCATAACAAACATCTAAGAGTTCTTCTTGTATTTTTTCATGGTTTATGGACATATTAAAACTCCTTTCAAATTAAGCTTCTCAACTTTTTTATACAATAGTGAAGCCTTGACCTTACCGTTCCAATTGGGCACTTGAGTATTGTGCTAATCTCTTCATAGGAATAATCGTAATAGTTTTTCAAAATAAAAACCATTCTTTTCTCATAGGGAAAATCCTTCAACATATTCTCTATTCTTCTGACAGTATCTTTATTTATAACAGAATTCTCAACATTTTGATAATCTCTAATCGTTACATCCTCGATACTTATCCTAGTCCTTAGTTTATTTTTCCTAAGGCTATCCTTATACAAATTTGATGCAATTGAAATAAGCCAAGTTGACAGTTTTGAATCTCCTTTAAACTTTTTTATATTCAAAATTGCCTTCACCATTACTTCTTGGGTAATGTCCTTTGTAAGCTCTTCGTTCATAGTAAGCTTCAGAAGGTATCCATATATAATTTTGTAATTGTCATATAGCAACAACTCTAGAGACTTCCTGTCTCCCGCTCTCGCCTTTTCAAGTAGAATCTTTTCATCCAAAAACATTCCCCTTCCCTATTATTGAACTTTGGGTTGATATTTTTACTGTATAAACTCTTCAATACTATCTACTAAATCCGGATGAAGAGGATAATTCGGTAAAGAATATCTTTTAAAATTCTCCTTTTCATCCTCCGGTGAAACCTTTAGCACATGGTTCATATCTTTAAGTATTTTAAAATTGTCATTTTTTATTATATCGTGTAAATAATTAATTTCAACAGGCTTTACTTGCAAGTCACTTGTGCCATATATAAAGTACACGGGTGTATCAAGCTTTTTAATCTCTGCGGCAGGATCATATTTCATCCAAGTTCTTACGAACTCTCCGTTTTGACCACTTAACAAGCTCTTTATCTCTACTTCTTCTGTAGTACTCTCTTTTCCCTCCTTGACTTTCTTAAGCTCTTCTTTCAAAATATTTGCAAGAACCATATCCTGTCTTTCAAATTGTTCAACTAGTATTTCATCAATTGGCCTTGCTGCCCCAGCTATTGTCACAACTCCATCAACCTTTTGATTTTGAGCTGCCAAAACTGATATAAAAGCCCCTTGACTATGTCCAATTAAATATATAGACTTATATTCTTTCTTTTCCTTTATATACTTTATACATTCCACTAAATCCTCTACAAGATGCTCAAATTTTATATTCGTATCTGTAAGAGATTTATAACTTTTTCCTGACGATCTTTGATCATACCTAAAGCTGGCAATCCCTTTATCCTTGAGCTGGTAAGCTAGATATTTTAAAGAATCATTTCGCCCTTCTAAAAGGGGACTGTTTCCATCCCGATCGGTTGGTCCTGAGCCTGCAGTAATTATAACTATTGCCTCCTTTGGATTTTCCCTAGGATCCAATAAATTTCCATATATATATCCTCCTTCAACTATTAACTTAACTTCATTGAAGTTATCAATAGCATAAATAGAAATAAAGTTAGCAAGTATAATTAACTGTATTATTATAAGCTTTTTCATTTTCTCACTCCTTGGTCTATTTTGTAGACGTACTCTTATACAAATTCCACCCGCTCAAGTTTAAATACCGACATTATATTAAATATAGCAGTTAGGCTAATTGTACATATTAATGGCACAAGCATATTTTTAGATAAATAATCTGTGAAATAATTTGCTTCCGTTAAAAGATTTACCGGCAAATACCGTTCCAGATCTTTAAAATATCCTGTTAACGGCATTAAATATACAAATAACATGGTGATTGTCACTGGCAAAAAAGATTTTTTGAAAAAACTACTTGCGAGAATCAAAAAGCTTAAGACAAACACAAAGAACACACCATACAAAGCACCAGAAACTACTGCAGCAAGTAATCTCCCATAGGTGAAACCGAAGATTATTCCCGAATAATAATAGGCAATTAACATACCTATAACATTAATCAATAGCAGGAACATTCCATACACCAATAACTTAGCTAAAACTATACCCTTTATACTACATCCCATGGAAAGTGGAATAGTCAAAGTTTGATCGCTTCTTTCCTTTGATATAATGCCCATCATTGACAGAACAACAATCAAAGTGGATAGCTGAAAAAGATTATTTGTATAACTCTCCAATGCCGCCTTCTGACTTAATTCTAAAAGCATGCTCAAATCAGCTCCCTGCATCTGATTTCTTAAAACTTCAGGCAATAATTTTAGCATAATAGGATCGGATATGGCAAAAAACAAAACTCCAATTGCAAGCACCAAGAATTTTTTAGTTCTCATGCCTTCAATGATTTCCTTCATGGCATAAGTTTTAAAGCTGTTAAAAGTGTTCATTCACTTCACCACCTTCAGAAATATCTCTTCTAAACTGTTCTTTCTAAGATTGATAGAAATCACTGGTACATTTATTTCTGAAATTAGCTTTAAAAGCTTTGTACTGTTTTGCTCAAAACTTTTAATCCATACATCTGCTTTCCTGCCATCAAGGTTTACTTTTTCTATATAGTCGGTTTTATTTAATATATTAAATTGCTCCTCCTTAACATCCCCGTCAAATTCTATATCATATACCGGTTGGATATATTTTTTTATTAATTGATGAATGTTCTCTTCAAGTACTATCTGACCATTGTTCAGTATTCCAACCCTATCACAAACTCTTTCAATATCATTTAGAATGTGAGTTGATAAAAATATAGTTTTACCTTGCCTTTTGAGTTCAGATATTATCTCAACCACATCAAGTCTTCCTTCAGGGTCTAATGCTGAAGACGGTTCGTCTAGCAATAAGAGTTTTGGGTCATTATACACAGCTACAGCGATTCCAAGCCTCTGTTTCATTCCCCTTGAATATCCGCCAACAGGACGTTTTGCTGCTTTTGAAAGCTTTACCAGGTCCAATATTTTTTCTGCTTTAATTCCTATTTGCTTTTTTGAATCTCCTCTTATCGCCCCAATGAATTCAAGGTATTCCACCGCATTCATATAAGGATAAAACTTAGGATCTTCCGGCAGATATCCAATATAGTTGTTAGGTCTATTACTTCTGTCTAGTATACTTTTTCCGTTTATAAGGCAGCTACCTTTTTTAAAGCCGATAAGACCGGCCAATATATTCATTGTAGTTGATTTACCAGCCCCATTATGCCCAATAAACCCGTATACTTCTCCTTCTCTTACCGCAACATTTACTCCCTTTAGTACTTTATGTTCTCCATAGTTTTTTGTAAGGTCTTCTATTTTAATCATTTGTCCACCTTTTTCTTCCTATTACTAGATATGCTATCGGACCTATAAAATTAATAAATAATATAGCTACCCATAGAGGTTTGTTTAAATTTCTTACTCCCTTTCTAAGTATATCGATAACGCAATATATCAATAAACCTAATTGAAAAATTATAAGAGGTGCGAGTAATTTTAAAATTTCCATTGTATTCATATTATCAAACATTTTCTTCACTCCTTTTGTTATTTTGATAGTATGACTCATGAGCACAAAAAAAGTTCATATAAAAATAAAATTTTTTCAAATTAAAAGCTATTTACAAAAAGAAATATAAAACAACATCAATAAAAACTTTGGAAATATATCTTATCAATAAAAATTTACTTTTACACTTGAAACAAAAAAGTAATGATTGTTAACTACCACAACCATTACTTTTATTCATTCCTTCTTGCAGTTTTAAAGGTTATATGCTAACGCCAAGCTTAGCTGCTTGGTAAATGGCGTCGGTAATATTACCGGCCTTATTTGCATCCCCAATGATGTGTATTTTCTTACCTGTTTCCTGCATTGGCTTTTCTAAAGGATTATAAGATTTTGTACCTACAGCGAGAATAATGGAATCAAATCCCGTTAATGTTTGCTCTTTCCCTTCTTTTTCTACCGTTACATTTCCTTTAGATAGTGCTTTTACCTTTGTACTTGTTAATATGTTAATACCGTATTTAATTGGCCTCTGATGCGTTAAAAAGCGAATATCAGGATGTTCTTCTGTAGCAATTTCATCTTTCATTTCTACAATGGTAACTTGACGATTTTGATTGGCAAGCATTTCTCCAGTCTCCACCCCAACTTGGCCGCCACCAATGATTATTATGTTATAGGACAACCTGTTTTTCAGTAAACTAACGAAAATTGGACAAGAAAAATTTCAGTGTGTGGAAGAAAAGGGCGAAGAACCACCAACGCCCTTTTTAAATTTGATACAATATCAAATTATTA
>JAEZUI010000204.1 GCA_023421115.1 Bacillota bacterium
TAATAATTTGATATTGTATCAAATTTAAAAAGGGCGTTGGTGGTTCTTCGCCCTTTTCTTCCACACACTGAAATTTTTCTTGTCCAATTTTCGTTAGTTTACTGAAAAACAGGTTGTCCTATAACAAAAGTAGAATTTGAGATTTTCATTTGTAGGCAAAGATAAACTATGTAGATAAATGATTGAATATGAAAATAGTCGAATTCAGCTACTAATTGACAGATTTCGGCTTTGTGATTTGCACCAAATGATGATATAAATAATATTGGTATGCTAGTTTGGAAGTTTTGCAAATCTGTAATATGTTAAAAATATCTTAGAAAGCATTTTGTTATATGTTAAAACTTTGGGGTATTAATATATTAGCTTGTGCATTTAAATGTTTACAAGTATTACAAGGGCGTAAGGGTGTACTTTTCCTGCGCTTTTATTTTACACTAATTTAAGTCAAGAAAAAGAGGCAAAATCTTAGGGATCGATGCTACGAAGATTTTATTATCTATTATGTTTGGAGGTAGTATAGTAAATGAGAAAGACCAAGATAATTTGTACTTTAGGACCGGCAGTAGACAACGAAGATACTTTAAGAAAGTTGATGCAAAAAGGTATGGATATTGTCCGGCTGAACTTCTCACATGGGACTCATGAGGAGCATAAAATACGCGTTGAACGTTTTAAAAAGATTAGGGAAGAATTGAAATTACCTATACCTTTGCTTTTAGACACAAAGGGTCCGGAAATAAGGCTAGGCAATTTTGAGGGTGGAGAAGTAGTTTTAAAAGAAGGAGAACGTTTTATTTTAGTTAATGATGATATACTTGGCGACATAAGTAAATGTTCCGTCTCCTACAAGGAATTATATAAAGATGTAAAAAAAGGAACAAGAATTCTTATCAATGATGGTTTGGTTGAGCTTGAAGTACTTAATATTAAAGGTAAGGATATTATATGTGAGGTATTAAATGGGGGGATCATCGGAAACCGTAAAGGGGTAAATGTTCCGGAAGTTGAAGTTAATCTTCCTGCACTTACAGAAAAAGATATAGAGGACATAAAGTTTGCCATAGAAAACGAATTTGATTTTATTGCAGCTTCTTTTGTTCGTAAAGCTTCTGATGTTATTGATATAAAAAAGGTTCTAGAGAGTAACTTTGGCCATGACATAAATGTTATAGCAAAGATAGAAAACAGGGAAGCTATAGAAAATGCTGACGAGATCATAAAAGTATCGGACGGAATTATGGTTGCTAGAGGAGATTTAGGGGTTGAAATACCGGTAGAAGAAGTGCCAGTTGTACAAAAGATGCTCATAAAAAAGTGTTACAGAACTGGTAAACCGGTTATAACCGCGACCCAAATGCTTGATTCTATGATTAGAAATCCTAGACCAACTAGGGCTGAAACCAGTGATATAGCCAATGCTATTTATGACGGAACTAGCGCTATAATGTTATCGGGAGAAACGGCAATAGGCAAATATCCTTTAGAGACGTTTGAAACAATGGCCAAGATTGCAAGGAAAGCAGAGGCTTCGATAGATTATGGAGATAGATTTCAAAAAATGCAGCATGCTTTTTCTCCTAATGTGACAAATGCTATAAGTCATGCTACATGTACAACAGCGCAGGATTTAAAGGCTTCTGCCATAATAACCGTAACTCATTCAGGCCACACCGCAAGAATGATATCAAGATTTAGACCGCAGTGTCCAATAATTGCAACAACAGTATCCCCAAGGGTACAGCGTCAATTATCACTATCTTGGGGAGTATTACCTTATCTTGTTTTAGAAGCATCGTCTACAGATGAGATGTTTGATGTTGGAGTTGAAATGGCACTTGAATCCAAATTGGTCAGAAATGGAGATTTGGTTGTAATAACCGCAGGTTTACCTATAGGAATGAGCGGTACTACCAATATCTTGAAAGTTCATTTGGTGGGTAAGGTGCTTGTACAGGGAACAGGTATAGGTACAGGAACGGTTACTGGAGAGATAAGGGTTGCAAGATCGGTAGATGAGGCAAATGAGAATTTTTCTGATGATAACATATTAGTTGTGCCCTATACTACTAATGAAATGCTTCCAATTATTAAAAGAGCTTCAGCTTTAGTAGTGGAAGAGGGGGGGCAGAATTCTCATGCGGCCACAGTTGGACTAGCGTTAGAAATACCTGTTATAATTGGAGCAGAAAACGCCACAAAGATACTTAAGAATGGATCGGTAGTAACTGTTGACTCTGAAAGGGGAATTGTTTGCTATGGATCGAATTTGAATCCATAGGCTGATTATTTATACAGAAGGCTTAAAGGAGTTATAGGACAATGACAAAGCTGATATCATGGAATGTGAATGGAATAAGGGCAGTAATGGGTAA
The DNA here is from genome assembly GCA_023421115.1 of Bacillota bacterium. Lineage (GTDB taxonomy): Bacteria > Bacillota > Clostridia > Acetivibrionales > Acetivibrionaceae > Acetivibrio. Next base: position 2,376 of record JAEZUI010000204.1, read on the forward strand.
AGGCTTCATGGAGTTCTTCGAAAGGGAAGATGCCGATATAATTTGCATTCAAGAGACAAAAGTCCAGGAAGGTCAAATTACAATAGCTGCGGAGGGCTATTATCAGTATTGGAACTATGCGCAAAAGAAGGGTTATTCCGGTGTGGCTGTTTTTACAAAAGTTAAGCCTGTTAATGTTTTTTACGGAATTGGAGTAGAGGAACATGACAATGAAGGTAGAGTTATTACTTTAGAGTTTGATGACTACTATGTTATCACAGTATACACACCAAATTCGCGAAAGGGTCTTGCAAGGCTTGAATACCGTATGAAATGGGAAGATGATTTTTTGTCTTTTCTGAAAGCTCATGAAGAAAATAAGCCTGTTATTGTTTGTGGGGATTTGAATGTTGCTCATAAGGAAATTGATCTTAAGAATCCCCAGTCTAACAGAAAAAATGCTGGATTTACTGATGAGGAAAGAAGCAAGTTTGATAATTATATGAATAGTGGTTTTGTAGACACATTCAGGCATCTTTATCCGGATAAGACGGGAGCATATACATGGTGGTCCTATATGTTTAACGCAAGGCAAAACAACGCAGGGTGGAGAATAGATTATTTCCTAATATCAGATAGTATAAAAAGCCGTCTTAAGGATTCTCTGATTTATTCGGAAGTCATGGGTTCGGATCACTGTCCCGTTGGTATTATTCTTTAAGTAGAGAATAAAAGAATAGGATAGCAAAAAGCTTTGGGGATCGATTTAGATGCTCCAAAGCTTTTTTAGTGCGCCATTTAAAATGGAAGTTCGTTTATATTATTTTGAGAGTTATATTCTTCGGTAGCTGATTGAAAAATTGCGGTATCGGTACTTTCGGCGTGGTCTGAAGACCTTTTGCTGTCTGCAAAGGATACTTCTTCTGCAATAATTTCAGTAATATAGTGTCTTTTACCTTCTGAGTCATCCCAAGTTCTGTTGTGCAATCTTCCGATAATTGCAACTTTCTGTCCTTTTCGGAAATAGTTACTGCAAAATTCGGAGGTTTTCTCCCAAGCAACTATTTGAAAGAAATCAGCTTGAGGTGCTTCGCCCTGCTTTAAATATTTTCTGCTTACAGCAAGTCTGAATTGGCAAAGAGATTTATTGGTAGTAGTGAGCCTCACTTCTGGGTCCTGGGTTAGTCTTCCGATTAGCATAATTTTGTTCATAAAATCAACCTACTTTCTAAAACTTTCTATAATCAGTATACCAAACACATGTTCGATTGTCCATAGTTTTTTGAAATAATTTCTTAAAAATTGCGTTTAGGTACGATTAAAATATAAGTTCCAACTGTATACCAAACACATGTTCGATTGTCCATAGTTTTTTGAAATAATTTCTTAAAAATTGCGTTTAGGTACGATTAAAATATAAGTTCCAACTCTGGGATAACGAAAAAACTTGATTTGATAATGGTTTCAAAATATGAGAATAGGAAGTTATTTTTTCGTTATCCCTTAGTACAGAGAAAGTGCATTATTGTTCTATGAAATACTTTTGAAATCGGTCTTTAGACTACTTTATTTTTTTGTACAATACACAGTCCTTATCCGAGAGTATTTGTACATAATCCTTATCAATAGATATGTAGGTTTCGAGTAAAGTGCTTTTTGTTATTATTAAATATTCAAAGCTGTATTTTTTTAGTATATCTTTGTAGTGAATTTTGCCGCGTATTAGATTACCGCACTACAATAAAGTTAAATATATCCAGCACATAAATACTTCCAAAAGTAAAGATAAAAGACAGATAATTTGTCTTACCGTTTAAAAGATTATTTGTTTTATAAAGGATAAAAATAAGTATAGACATTAAAAGAGAAAGAAACACGGCAAGTCCGAGATATCCAAAACTATTGAAAATCTTGTAGAAGATAAAATCTGAAAGCCATTCATGAGGTGTATAACTTAAATCATGAATTGAAAAAGGATCCTTGGTCGGAAATCCATTTTTGGAGATATACTCTCCAACCTTTATGTGAAAAAAAGTATCCTCATCGGATAGGGTGAAATTTGAAGATAAAATAAAAATAACTATTAGTAAAAATGGAAGAATCATTTAAGTCTCCTTTGTTAGTTTTTAATAGCTTCCAAACATAGGAATATTATTTTGCAGTGCAAAAAATGCAAATCAAATTTTCTGAAATGGCAGTTGTAAAGTTTTTTTGGAACCACGTTATGTTCTAAAAAAAATTTATTAGTAATGGACATATTCCTAAAACTGCAGAAACACCAACAGCCCATATCGGGTGTATTTTAAATTTAACTGAAGAAATAAGGATTATAAAAAAAATCACAATACTCCATGTATCTATATTATCGGAATTTGATAGCCTGAGCGTTAATAGAGATTTTAATGCAGCAAAAGAAATACCTGACTTAAATATTGACGTTTCAGACATAAATACAACAGCAGAAGCGACCATAGCTATTGTTACAGGTCTTACACCTTTTAGTATCGATTCTACAACAACATTATCCTTAAATTGGATAAAAAAGTGCGCGATTATAACTATTAAAATAAAAGACGGTAATGATACTCCTAAAGTTGCAGATATTGAGCCTAATACTCCCGAAACTTTAGCGCCTACATAGGTGGCAGCGTTTACAGCAAGAGGACCCGGGGTCATCTGTGATATTGCAATAATATCTGCATATTCTTTTGCATTTATCCAACCGTTTTGCTCAATTTCTTTTTGTATTAGGGGTATCATTGCATATCCACCGCCAAAGCTGAAAAGACCAATTTTAAAGAAGGTCCAAAAAAGTATTAATTGAATCATAAACTTTTCACCTTCTTTACTATATAGATTATATAACCTACAATTCCTCCTGCTACTATTAATAGTATGGAATGCATTTCAAAAAATACCATCAATATGAAAGTCAGGATAGCTATTATAGCAGATATGTAGCTTGTTATTGTCTTTTTGGTCAGTTTTATTGCAGTCAGAAATATAAGCGCTGTAACTCCTGCTCTTATTCCCTCAAAGGCTTTTTGAAGGTATATATTATCTTTTATACCGGACAGTGCATAGTAAATGGCCAGTATCATTAAAAAGGAGGGCAATATAACACCAAGAGCTGCAGAGATAGCGCCTTTAAGCTTAGCTTTTTTATAGCCTACAAACATTGAGGTGTTTATAGCAATTACTCCTGGAACCGATTGGACAATAGCAAATATATCTACAATTTCTTCTTCTTTCACCCATTTTTTATTGTCAACAACCTCTTTTTCTATTAATGGAAGCATTGCATAACCTCCACCTATAGTAAAAGCACCTATTTTGAAAAAAGTAATAAATATTTCAGAAAGTTCTTTTGTGTCTGTTTTGTCCATTCAACTAAACCCCTTTAATGTTATTGTTATGAAGGTAAAGGCATATTTTTTCAGTTTAGGTGATTCCAAAAATATAACTGGTCAATTGGTGTTTCAAAAAAGCTGATTTTTTTGGTTTGAACTATAAATTTTGACTAATGAAATTTTTTGAAACACCTTACCTCATTTGAAAGAGGTTTGAATGGGACTTTTTAAAACCACAATCGACCTATTATTTTTTGGAAATTACCTTATTGTTATGATAACAGTTTAATAGTAATTAGAAAAGGTTTCTAGGGTAAATTCTTTGGAAAATACCATAAACTTATATTATTTTTAAATAAATTTAAGACTTTTTTTTAACCGGCTCGTATTATATGTTGAGAAATAAGATTATATCTAAAAACTTTTCAATTGCCATTTCAAAGAATATGGTTAAAGGGTAATAAACGCTTTTTGTTTTAGTTTTTGAAATTAGCTGACAAGACTTAAGGAGGAAAGGAAACTATGGGAAATAAAATGAAACGTTCTAAACATGATAAAGTTATAGCAGGAGTATGTGGAGGTATAGCTGAGTATTTAAATATAGACCCTACTTTAGTAAGGCTTGGTTTTGTGTTCGCAACTTTTTTTGGAGGAATAGGCCCTTTTGCATATATAGTAGCTATATTTGTAATGCCGGAAAATGGAGGTTATAAACCTAATGGCTTTTTTAATGATGATAAAGATATGAATGCCGATGATAATATGGAAGACTATGACGTTGATAAAGATTTTACCCAAGTTATGGGCGATGACATGGCTTCAGTTGAACCAAATTCTAAAAAAAGCAGTACTTTTGTAGGTATAAGTCTAATATTGCTTGGAGTAATATTTTTAATCAAGCAATTTGTACCTAATTTTATTGATTTTATGCCTATATTTCTTGTAGTTATTGGATTGCTTATTGTTTTTCGTAATGGGAGGAAATAGATATGAATAAAAAAGGCATAGGGGTTGGAATCTTTCTTATAGTGGTAGGTTTACTGGTGTTTTCGATGCAAATGGGGATTTTTAGCTGGTCTGTTTTGAGGGTATTTACAAATCATGTAGAATTAACAATTTCTCTTATACTAATAGTTGTTGGAATAAATATAGTGCTTAAGAAGTATCCTTTTGTCAAAGTAGTAACGTGGTTGTTATTTTTTGCGGTTATGATTGCATATGGACATTATGCTGATGAAAATATAGAAAAAAATATAAATGATAACGATCAAATTTATGTAATTGAACACAATAGCAAAACTGAAAAAGGAGAACTCAAGATAAAAGCTTCGGCACTTAATCTTATTATAGGCTCAACTGAATCGAATTTGATAGACGGCATGGTTAAGAATTTAGATATAGAGCACACTGTTGATTACAAAAACGATAATAAGACAGTAAATGTAAAATTTGAAACAAATGATAAAAAGGTTTTTCAAAACTTTTTTGAAACTCTTTTGTCAACAGGAGAAATTTCCGTTGATAGGAAGTGCAATTTAAACGTTAATTCCAATATTGTTTGGAATGTTAATATGAAGATTGATGCGACAGATTCCGACATGGACTTTACCGATTTGAAAGTAAACAAATTAGATATTGACGGTGCAGCAGGTAGTTTCAAACTTATTTTAGGACAGAAATATGAAGATACAAAAGTTCAAATTGATGCCGACGCATCGAAGGTTGAAATATTTGTTCCTATTGAGTCGGGTGTTAGGGTTAAAGTTGACGGTGCCGCTAGCTCAACAAATTTTAGAGATATAGAAATGCAAAGGGAAGGTTCGTATTACCTTTCTAAAAACTATAAAAAGGCACAAAACAAAATTGATATAGATGCTGAGATGAATGCAGGAAGCTTGAAAATAAACGGTATAAAGGAATAGCGTGGTTACATTCTATTGATTTTGGAACTTAGGCTTCTGGTATCAGCCACTTCACTCTTGTAATATGCACCCGGAGGATTTTTCGCTGGTTTAGAAGCTTTTTTATGGGAGTTGTAATGTGAATTTCGTGTAGATTATCTTAAGCAGGGGCCTAATAAAAATATTAAATGGAGGACAACTTTCATAGTTGTGCTTCTGTTTTTTTATCCATTTATGTAAGGCAATTTCAAAAACAACCTATACAATATTTAGGTCACAAAGCACATCACGAAAGCTTGAAAGCTTCCAAACAGAGGAACATTATTTTGCTGAGCAAAAAATGTAAATCAGGTTTTTTGAAATGGCGATTGACCAGTTGATTTTTAGTAATCATCTAAAATGCAAAACGGTAAAAAAGAATAATTTGGTGGGCAATATAAAATTTAAGTTTAAAAATGGTATTATATATGGTAAAGTGTTTTATATAAAGAATTTCTAATTAGCATTTAAGTGGTGAAAATGATTTTGCAAAGGCAAATTAATTTTCACCTGACAAGAAATTGAAGTGGGATGTTAAAGCTTTATCGCGTTTAATAGATTACAAATTTCTATAGAAATCACTTTATTTAAATAATTCTTCAGGTAATATGGTTACAGAAAAGATAAATAGAAAGGAATAATCTGATGAAACACATTACAAAACCGATTAAAGCATTTGTTGTATGTAAGGATATTTTTAATAATATAGTAAAAAATCTTAACGCTTTTAATATTGTCATAATATATGTAATTATAGGTTCATTATGGGTTATGCTTTCAGATAAGGTAGCGGGAATACTTGTGAGGGATTATGCGATGCTGGTACAGGTATCAATATATAAAGGATGGTTTTATGTTACATGTACGGCATCTTTGCTTTATATATTGATTGATAGTAGTATAAAGGAATTGAATAAATCGAAAAATGAACTTAAAATCAGTGAGGAAAGATATAGGTTGGTAATTAATAATACTACAGATGGATTATGGGATTGGGACATTTTGAATGATAAAATCCTGTACCCTGCAAAATGGAGGAGAGTGCTTGGATACGAGGATAATGAAATGACAGACAATATTAGTGATTTTGAAAGGTATATACATTCTGAGGATATCAACACATTAAGAAGTTCTTTAAAGCAATATCTTGAAGGCAAAATACCAAAATACAGATTGGAAGTCAGAGTAGTAACAAAAAGTGGTAAAAGTATATGGGTTCAGCTTAGAGGGCAAGCGATTTGGGATAATGACGGCAGACCATTGAGAATGCTTGGCACGGTTACTGATATCAATGAACGAAAGCTGACAGAAGTTGCTTTAAAAAACACTATGGAAGAGAATAAAAGTTTACTAAATGAAGCAATTGAGTATAATAAGCTTAAGACTGAATTTTTTACAAATATATCTCACGAGTTTCGTACTCCACTCAATGTAATTCTTTCAGTAGTTCAGGTGCTGTCTGCTTATGAAAAGATGGGGGAAGCTACTGTTAGCATAGTGAGAGTAAACAAATACATGAGAAATGTAAGACAGAATTGTTTCCGACTTCTGAAACTTATAAACAATCTTATTGATGTTACTAGGATAGACTCTGGCTTTCTTAAGTTGCAAATGAAAAATGAGAACATTGTTGAGATTATTAGGCAAATAGTGAATTCTGTAAATGAATTTGTCAGTGTCAAACAAATCAAACTTACATTTTTATCAGAGGTACAGGAAAAAGTTATGGCTTTGGATGTTGATAAATTTGAAAGAATATTGCTAAATTTAATTTCCAACTCAGTAAAATTTACAAAACCCGGGGGAGAAATATTAATTACAGTACATGACCTTGTAGACACTGTAAAAATTTCGGTAAAGGATACCGGAATTGGAATTGAAAAAAATAAATTAGATATTATTTTTGATAGGTTCAGACAAGTTAATTCATCCCTTGTTAAAGATACAGAAGGGAGTGGAATAGGACTATCTATCGTCAAATCACTGGTTGAAATGCACAATGGTAAAATAACAGTTTTCAGCGAGGTGGGTATAGGCACTGAGTTTATAATGTCTTTTCCAGTAAAAGTTTTAAGTGATGAAGAAATGGATGCTATATATGACAATTCCATCAATACCATCAATATGAAAAATGATGGTGTAGAAAGAGCTTTAATCGAATTTTCGGATATATACTTGCCGATAGATCAACAGAAGGACATAGGTTGACAAATTTTCAAGTCGCTTTGAGTGGTTTTGAGCCTAAATATCGAATAGGCTGTTTTAAGCCAGTCTTATATATCGAGTTCCGAAATGTTTAGCTTTCCTGAACAAAGTTTTATAGGAAGCGAGTTTTCTTTGCCTGAAATATTAAGTACAAAATTTTGGTTTGAAGAGGTCATAATGCAAGAGCCGTCTAAGGTTAGTATGTTTTTGAAAATTTCCTTTATGCCGTTAAAAGTATTCTCATCAATTACTTCAATATCTCCGAAATTAAAAATTATTCTGATGGGTTTGATTTGTGAAATTCTTTGTATTCCCAATTTTAAAGCAGGAAGGTTTTTGTTACACATGCATTTAGATATATTGATTACGGATATTCCATTTTTGTTCTCAATAAAAAATGGTCTTGTAACAATACTTTCATTTTTTTTCTGTTGGACGAGCAAAGTAGATAGACTAGATTTAGATTGTTTTTGAGCAATTGTAGAAGTAAAATCTTCACTGGATAATTTACATGACAATTGTAAAACTTCATTAACTACTTCTATTACTTTTTCATAGGAATAGGGTTTAACAATGTAATGTTTTGCACCATTTTGAAGGGCGCTTAAGATCATTAGTTTTTTATTGAGTGCGCTTACTATAATAACTTTTGCATTAGGATAGGCGCGGAGTATTTTTTTTGTGCCGTCAATTCCATTTAATATTGGCATATTAATATCCATAGTAACAAAATCAGGCTTATGATTTTCGTATTCCACAAAGGCTTGAACTCCATTGGTTGCTTCTGCTAAAACAGTATGTCCTGCAGATATTAGTATATTTTTTAAATTTCTTCTTGCCATGGATGAATCATCTACAATAAGAACAGTAGCCATTAAAACACCTCTTTTTAGCAATTATCAAGATTAAACTCAAGGATGCAAATAAAACTACATTAATAGCGAAACTGCAATATAAAACTATGGCATTGTAAGACTTTATAAATTTAGTAATATGATTTTTTAGAAAACACATTGATAGAATTGTGTAAACGTTATTTATACTATATTATACCAGAAATATAGGACTGTGTTTATAGTAAATTAGTCCTATATAAAAATGATACTTGATTATTCAATAAATGGACTTGGAATTTATTGAATAATAGCGTATAATATTGTTATTGAGTTTTATTATTTTGTGAAATAATACAGGAGGTGCTTGATTATGAATATAAAGGATTTGCTTGAAAATAAGAAAAGAGCAAGCAAAAAAGCTGCCAGGAAAAAGACCGCAAAGAATATCGCAGTCGGTGCAGGTGTCGGAGCAGCTGTTGGGTTAACAGCAGGAGTACTACTAGCACCTAAATCCGGTAAAGAAACGAGAGAGGAACTTGCTGAAAACGTTAAGGAAGCAGCGGGGAAAGTTGCCGAGGGTACGAAAAAAACTGCTGAGAAAGTGTCTGAAGGAACAAAAAAAGCTGCAAGTTTAGTAAAAGAGAAAGTATCTGAATTAAAGAACAAAAAAGCCAGCGAAAAGGCTCAAGACTCTCAAGACTCTCAAGACTCTCAAGAACAGCCAAGTGATGAAGTATCGGAAAATTAATGCAAAAAAATTTTTGATTATTGGAAAAAAACAAATTGATCAATTTGTTTTTTTCTTTATCTTGCATTTTTTGAAGGTCACATTTCGGGGGTGAAAAATGGATACACTTGTTAGTATAAGGGAAATTGCTAATTTTCTTATGTATTCTTTAGGAGCAGCAGTTTTAGTTGTATTAATTATTGCACTTATTAGTATTATAAAGTTTGTTAAACGTTTGGACAAGCTTGTAGCAGATAATACCGATAATATCAATAAGACAGCAACTACATTGCCTGAAGTGGTAAATAACATTAATGATGTTTCAGCAAGTTTGAAGGACGGAATAAGTAAAGCAGGACAAACTGTTGAAGCTGTTGAAGATTACATATGTGAGACGGTTACAACCGTTTCTGAAAGTACAGAAAGTTTATTTGACGTTTTAAGTATAGCAGGAGAAGTAATGAAAACGGTCATTTCTTTTTTTCAAGGCAGCAAAAAGAAATAATTAAAAAGGGGCTTAATGCCCCTTTATTACTTACCATTTGCTGTTGAAATTCTTGTTGCCTCCAAAACCTCTATTACCTCCGCCTCCGGAGTTCCTTCTTTGTTGCTTTTTTGCCTGTCTGCATGATGGACACCTTTGGGGCTCGTTTTGGAAACCTTTTTCCTGATAGAATGCTTGTTCACCTTCAGTAAATACAAAATCAGCATTACAATCCTTGCATGTAAGAGTCTTGTCGGGCATATTTATAATCCTCCTTAATGATTTGGATTTAACCTATTCTAGACATATTCTTCCAACCTATTAAGGAGAACATGAGTCTAAATATATTAAATCTCGATACTACTTTAATTATATCATACACATAATAAACAAATCAATATATTTTACCTGTGCAATAAAATGCTAAATATGAATAATAAAGGATTGTGTAAAAACTTTAGTATTGTGTGTTTGTTAACTTTTTGAGAAATTTCTGCATAGTATAAAGAGAAGCACTTCTAAAAGCAAACAACAGTAATAAATGGGGAGTAATGGTAGAACTATGCAACGCAGAGCATCAAACATTGGTAAATATAATAGAGAAAAAGCTGTTCAGTATGCTATTGAATGGGCCCTTAGACGTAATCCTCAATATTATAACTTTGATAAGCTTGGTGGTGATTGTACCAATTTTGCATCACAAGTTATTTTTGCAGGAGGAGGAGTGATGAACTACACTCCTATATACGGATGGTACTATTTAAGTTCGCAAAAAAGAACAGCTTCATGGACCGGGGTCAACTATCTTTATAATTTTTTGACTAGCAACAAAGAAAGTGGTCCTTTTGCAGAACAAACAGATGTAAAAGATATAATGCCTGGCGACATAATACAGCTATCTTTTGGAGGAGCGCCGAATTATAATCATTCTCTTGTTATTATAAAGACCGGTCCAAATTCAAATTTGGAAAATATACTTATAACTACTCACTCAGATGATAGGATTGACTATTCTCTTACAAATTACAGATGGTCTGATATAAGATTTTTGCATATTTGCGGTGTAAGGAAATAATGTTTAATTTTCATTTTACTTTACACTGAGGGATGTAATTAAGTCAGCCGGTGATTCAATTAGTGCTTCTAGACTCAGCAAAAGCACAAGGTTATCGTTTACTTTTGCTACAGCTCTTATAAAACTCTTAGCATTGTTAGCAAGAGTAGGTGGTGTTTCCTCTATTGAATTATTTTCTATTTGTATAATTTCATCCACAGCATCAACAGACATACCGATATAAGTAGAGCTAATGTTTACAATTAACACTTTGGAATCTTCTATATTAGCATCAATAGATGGAAGATCAAACTTTTTCCTAAGGTTAAACAAGGTGTAAACCTTTCCTCTCAAATTAATTAATCCGTCAATGTAAGGAGGAGAATTAGGAACCTTAAATACAGATTGTGTGTGAATTATTTCTAAAACTCGTTCGATTTCTACGGCAAAGCGTTCATCGTTCAACTTAAATACAACATACTGTGAAGACATACAAATCCCTCCATATAATTGTTGATTTAGTTATTAATTATGAATAAATAAGTATTGTAAGCTATAAGATAAAAAATTAATAAAGTTATTATAAAAAACGGGAAATGCGAAACATTTATAACATGATTTTTGAGAATACCCTATATAAATTTCCGAAACAAAACTTATTTGGGTTAGCTTATCTTTGCCTTTGATTAATGTTTTTGTGTCTGGTATATAAAACAAAAAGGGAAATAAAATTGCCCTTAACACTATTATATCAATTAATTTGTTAATGGGCAATGAAAAGTTTATTTAATTCACGGCAATTTCAAAAAACAGCCTATACAATGTTTATGTCACGAAGCTACTAAAATATCAAGACGTTAAGATCTGTAGCTGCCGTTTATTTTTACATAATCATAGGAGAAATCACAAGTCCATATTCTGTCGTTTGAAGTCCCTCTTTTAAGGTTTATTTTAATTTTCACTTCATTTTCTTTTAATATCTGTTTTGCTTTATCTTCATCAAATTTAAGGGCAGCTCCGTTTCGGCATACCATTAAATCTCCAATATATATATCTACAAGATTTGGATCAAGATCAGCTCCTGAATAGCCTACTGCAGTTAAAATACGCCCCCAGTTGGCATCTTCACCGAAAAATGCGGTTTTTACCAGTGGTGATTTTGCAACTGCACTTACAACCTTGTAGGCATCGTCTGAGTGCATAGCACCATCAACTGTGACTTCAATAAGTTTAGTAGCCCCTTCTCCGTCTTTTGCAATCATTCTTGAAAGATTTGTGCAAACGTACTCTAAGGCAGATTTAAAGGTTTTGTATTCAATATCTTCCTTTAGAATTCCTGCATTATCTGCTTCACCGTTAGCTAATATAAGTACCATATCACAAACGCTTGTGTCTCCGTCAACTGATACTCTATTAAACGTATGACCTACTATTTCTTTGAGTGCTTTATCTAAAAGACCGCGTGAAATATTTACATCGGTAGTTATAACTCCAATCATTGTAGCCATATTAGGATGTATCATTCCTGAACCTTTTGCCATGCCCCCGATTTTTACCCTTTCACCCTGGATTTCGATATCCACGGCAATTTCTTTAGATACAAGGTCTGTTGTCATAATAGCCTCACAGGCATCATGTCCTCCTTCCGATGACAAGGCTGCGATGGAAGTTCTTATACCAGAACGGACTTTTGGCATATTCAGAGGCATACCAATTACTCCTGTAGAGCCGATAAGTACATTTTCTACATCACATTGAAGAAGTTGGGCAGTAAGCTCAGCCATTTCCAAGGCATCTTTAGATCCTTGATCGCCTATACATGCGTTTGCATTGCCACTGTTTATTATAACGGATTGAGCATATCCGCTTTTTATGTGATTCATGGTTAACTGAAGGGAATGACCTTTTACTACATTAGTAGTAAAGACACCTGCAGCAACAGCTATATCATCTGAACACACAACTGCAAAATCTTTTTTACCGTTATTTTTTAATCCGCAGGCAACACCTGCTGCTTTAAAGCCTTTTGGTGCAGTAACTCCACCATCTATTACATTTATCATTTTTTTCACTCCAATTTTGTTTAGTATCATCAAGTTGTATTATACATAAATAATTATATTCGTTCAACGGGTAACGTAATTTTTTTCCAAAGATATTTCATACCGAAGCGAAAGCTGCAATTAGAGAAGCAAATTTAGTAGTGAAATAAACAAGAAAACTGTTAAGTGTTTAATTATTTGTGTGAAAAAGAGGTAATTAGACCTATTTATGATTTTCACAATATATAATATAATAATTGTGAAATAAGGTGATTCCAAAAAAATAACTAGTCAATCGCCATTTCAAAAAATCTGATTTGATGGGCTTTATGACTTGAGTAATGTATAGGTTATTTTTTGAAATGACCTAATAATTTCCATGAAACATTTGGCAATTCGTTTTTTGTATCATATTTTTATTACTGTCAAGCAGTAGTTCCCTTTAATTCCAGATAAAATCATTGAAATTGAAAAGCGTAGAGGTTATAATAGTGAAGATTCGTCTCTTATAATCTCAAGTACATGTTAAACGTTTTGATTGCGCTTCTTAGGGTATAAATAAGTAGGCACACTGAGAGACAGGATGTGCCAAATATTTTGTTCTAAGATATGGAAAGGTTAATAAAACTTAATTTAATAGTATAGGAATTTGCATTTTGAAAGTTCGCCCAAAGGGCGATAAGTTCATATTCGACAAATTATATAGCTTGGTAATATGTACAAACCTGTAGTGATGTATGAATTGGAACAAAAGTTTTAATAAATTTAGGGTAAGGGGATGGTTAAATGTCTGAAGCAAGAAAGGTTGTAAAGAAACAGGAATTACCTTTGCTGCCGCTAAGAGGTCTTACAGTATTTCCTTATATGATACTTCATTTTGATGTAGGCAGAGTTAAGTCGATAAAGGCTTTAGAAGAAGCTATGATAAACAATCAGCTTATTTTTCTTGTTACCCAAAGGGATGCAAAAAATGACTCACCAAATGCTGACGATGTTTACAAAATTGGTACAATATCGAAGGTTAAGCAGCTGTTAAAGCTTCCGGGTGATACCATAAGAGTATTGGTTGAAGGAATAAGCAGGGCCGAAATATCTGACTTTACTCAGACAGAACCGTTCTTTATGGCTGAAGTGGTTGAAAAAATATATGTTGATGATGAAGAAAGTATGGTAGAAGTAGAAGCTCTTAAGAGAAGAGTAGTATCTACTTTTGAAGAGTATTCTAAGTACAATAACAAGATTTCACCTGAAACAGTTTTATCTGTTATGAGTATTGATGACTCAGATCAACTTTCGGATATTATAACTTCAAATCTGTCATTAAAGGTTGAGCATAAGCAGGATATACTTGATGAGTTTCAACCAAAAGTACGTCTCCAAAAACTATTAGAGATATTAGTTAAAGAAATTGACATTATGCAGATTGAAAAGGACATTAATATTAAAGTCAGAAAACAGATGGACAAGATGCAGAAGGAATATTATCTCAGAGAGCAATTAAAGGCTATACAGACTGAATTGGGAGATAAAGAGGGTATAACCGGTGAAGTTGAAGAGTATAAGAGGAAACTTAAAGAAGGCAATTTTAGTGAAGAGATAGAAAAAAAGGTGCTTAAAGAATTGGACAGGCTTTTGAAGATGCCTTCAGGTTCAGCCGAAGGCTCGGTAATCAGAACATATCTAGACTGGATATTTGATATTCCATGGAACAAGAAGACGGAAGAGATAATAGACTTAGAAAGAGCTGAGACAATTTTAGACGAGGACCATTATGGACTTGAAAAGGTAAAAGAAAGAATTGTAGAGTATCTTGCTATAAGAAAATTAAAAAACGACTTGAAAGGACCTATACTATGCTTGGTAGGACCTCCTGGAGTAGGTAAGACTTCAATAGCAAAATCAATTGCTCGTGCTTTAAATAGAAATTATGTTAGAATGTCTCTTGGTGGTGTGAGGGATGAGGCAGAAATAAGAGGGCACCGTAGAACTTATGTTGGAGCTATGCCGGGAAGGATAATTTCAGCATTGAAGCAGGCCGATTCAAAAAATCCGCTTATTCTATTGGATGAGATAGATAAAATGAGTAACGATTTCAGGGGTGACCCTGCTTCAGCTATGCTTGAAGTGCTAGATGGTGAACAAAACTTTGCTTTCAGGGATCATTATATGGAACTTCCCTTTGATCTGTCCGATGTATTGTTCCTTACCACGGCGAATAGTCTTGATACTATTCCTAGACCACTTTTGGACAGGATGGAGGTTATATC
>JAEZUI010000245.1 GCA_023421115.1 Bacillota bacterium
TATTGGCAGATGAATTATGCTATCCGGAATTTTAGTTTATGCAGGTCATATGTACCTGCTTTTTTCTTTTTATTTTCCCTGCAATTTATCTTGTCCAAGTTACTGACAAATAGCCTGTCCGATAACATTATTGTAATTATTTTTCTTAGATTTGTAATTTGATATATTAGCACAAAAAATAGCAATCGTAGAACAAAACATTGTAATCGGCATGAATAATGACGACCCTTTAATGCTAGAATATATTAGATTTATCGAAGAAATAACAACAGCAACTACAGAAATATTTAATCCTCTCTTAGCGATTTTGATATTATCTTTCATTTCAATGCCCCTCTTTCATCTTACTTATAAACGATATTGTATAAACTATTCTCACTATACAAAAATCAGAATTTTCAGGCTTTTTAATCAACTTCATTCCATTTATCATTCTTTAGAATAAGCCTAATCATTAGCTGAACAATCAAAAAAAATATTACTAATAATATCCGTATGCCCTCACTATTTTTACACATTCCTTTAATTAATCTAGTTAATCATCCAGTTTTTGATAATTGATATACTAAAAGAATTATACCCAATTCTATGCAACAAAGCAAATTATAACGCTACGACTCATAAAAAACTAAATTCCCTTGAGTAAATCAAAACATATTTAATTTCGCTGCTGATTTTGCGGAATTTAATTACATATTTATTCGTATAATGAGAATAGCCCAATATCAAGTGTGAATTTAACATTGGTTGAATTAGTGTCTATATAAGAAAAATAGCTTTACTCCACTAGATTAATAACTATCTTGCCTTCTAATTCCAAGCCTCGTCGAATAAGTATTTATTGAGAGGAAGTGTAAAAAGGTTGAAAATATTTATTATTACTATAAATAAAAAAATCTTAATATTTATGGCATTTCTACTTATGTTTTCTACTGCAATTGTATTAATTGCAAAGGGAACACATAGAAAAAATATGACAACTTTTAATAATAATAAAGAAGTATTAGAGGATAATCAGAAGCTTAAAAATTTACTTGATTCTTTGATGCACCAAGAACAAAAAATCATCTATGAAAAGGATAATAGAATTGGATATAATAATGCTCACTTTTCTACGCCTTCACCCTTATCAACCTTTAAACTGAATAAAGTGATCAACCAAGGAGTTGAAGTAAAATTTAAAATTCTTTACAATGAACCCCTATACCTAAGACCTTTATATAACCCTGATTGGAAATCAACATTTTATCGTGGATGGTTGGACTTACCAGTCAAAAATATGGAATCCCGCCATAAAATATTTGCATTCTCAATTGGGGGAAGTGCCAACTATGATATATTCGGAAGTTTAGGGTACTGTCCAAAATATCCTCCAACTGCTCCAATAGATAACCACCATAACATTAACTTCTTAATTCACGGGTTTAACGTAAAAAGCGTTAAAGTATATGAAAACCAGGCAGCATTGATTGGAGAGCCAAAACAGACTGGAGCCCAAATAGTTTCTATTATTCAAAACGATTTACTTCCAGAAGGAGTAGATACTAAGGACTTTATCTTTCAACTGTCTACCCCCAAAGGTTATGAGGTAGACTTCTTAAGATACAATATCATCCGATATGAGTATTTAATGCAGCAAATTAAAAAACACACTGTAGGGGCATTTACCCCCATTGAGGAAAGTAAATCCTTAGAACAGTCGATGCAGGAAAACAAATCACTAAAGCAAGAATTGTCTTACTTTATACCTTTAAAAGATGAAATAATATACCATCAAAGTTGTGATAATGCTCCTAGCAGTCCAACCGAAATAGATAACATACAATCTATAATCATACAAGGAAAGAAAATCCCTTTTAGTTATAATTACAAAAACCCCTTATATAAGCGCCCGTTATATGACCCGGCTTGGAAAGTACACTATAAAAAAAAGTGGTGCTATATTCCTAAACAAGTTGAATATAATCTACACCGCCTTCTCATTATTCCTCAAAATAATGAAAATCGGAGAGACTTTTTCGGCACGTTGGGATTCCGTGAGAAATTCCAGCCTATAAAACCTGAACAATATGGTTTGATGATTTTTAACTTTAATGTTTCAGATGTTAAGTTATATAAGGACCAATTGCTTCTTGTAGGGACTCCTTCAAGAGCAGGTGCCCAAATTGTATCAATAAACCTCAATAACCTAAAAGACTATGAAAAATATAAGGTAAGCCTTATCACTCCTGATAATTCAGAGATAGACTGCAATATCTTGGAGCCCTAAGTATCATTAAACTAAGGGTTTATTTTTACGTGAAACCGAATTTTGCTAATCCAACAGATTTTGGGGTTGCAGCATCTCAGTGTGGTACAAGGTCATTATTCAAACAATTCAAAATAAACTTTGCTGCTGTACGTGTTGCTAAATCCTTTTCTCCATAATCAGGATGTGTAATAATGCATATCTCTGCTCCATCTGCATATAAGCCCAGCCCAGAACTTCACGCTGACACTAATCATTTATCATCTATTTTAACACAATATCCAAAACCAGTATTTATGAAATGTTCAGGTGAATTGTAATTCATAAAATGATAATTATTCAATTCATCCTCAGCCATTATGTTTGCCATCACCATGTTAATTTTATACAGCATTTCTTTAAATGGATTATTTTCAACAAGGATTGACATAAAACTATAATAACCAATGGTTGTATTGATTAACTTTAGGTAAAGCATTAAGTATTAGCCTCAACGCTTCGTTTTATATCTTACTAAAAGTGCCAAAATTCTTTTTAGAATTAAATTTCAATTTTCTTAATTAAGAATATCGTATCTTCTACCTTGATTTATCTTTCATTTGCAATCTCATGAATTATTTTAGAAAATTCTTCTGATTTAGATTCCAATAAACCATGTGTAGTATCCTTCATGATATACATTTTCTTGTATGGTGCCTCAATCATATCAAAATATTCCCCAGCTAATAGATAATTTGTCTGATAATCCTTATCTCCATTTATATTATAGAATGGAAATTCATATGTCATCTTTTCACTTAATGAAAATTTTTCAAATTCATTAATATTCAGGATGTGCCAAAACAAGATTACAACTATAATTTGTTCCCCAAGAATGACCAAGAAGAGTAATCTTGTCTTTACCAAGGTAGTCTAGTAAGAATTCTGTCATTTCAATACCATCAGTCATAAACATATCATATGTCAACTCTGTACCATTCTGTTCTTTTGAATAACTTTTACCACAATTTCTCTGGTCCCATGTAACAACAGTGTATACGTCAGCCCACTTTCTTGTGAAAGCATAATCATAGGAACTTGTGGATGCACCTGGTCCTCCATGCAGATATAATAAACCAGGATTGTTCAAATCTTTACCATATATGCTAATCCACTGTTTTGTTCCATTAATATCTACATACATAGATTCATTAATTCCACCTTTTGGTGTACGGCCATAATAAACTTTCCCAATTGCTCTTACAATAAAAAATAATAAAATCACAACAGCCAACAATATTACAATCCACTTAAAAATTTTAATTACTTTTTTCATTCTTTTACTCCTAGCATCCTAAAAGATTTATTATTGTATATTCCAAAGCTAAAAATAAATTGATTAACCAAAGCTTACTATTCTAGTAAGTGTCTTTTTTATCTTCCGTCCCAAAGCCCGGTTCATCTTCTGATACCTTTGGCATCTTTAATCTCCCATTCTTATGTAAATCCAACCCAAAAAGTATTTCTGCTAAGCACTCTTCTTGATTCATTGTCATACCTTTCTTGAAGCAGTAATTTTCTTATACCCCCAGAAAAACAAATACTTAATCTTTTTAACTGACCGGAAATCCTTTTGTAAATCATCCAGAGAATATATCATTTTACCACCTGCTGTCTGTTACAAATAACACTCAAGTACAATACCAATAAATACCTAATTAAAATTATCATCATGCATAATCTTTATAGTATCATCAAGGAATTCTTCAATATCAAACATATCTTACCTCGTTAACTCTTATTCTTTTAATCTAATGGTATCTTCTGTTAACCCATAAGTCAACAAAGGAATAATCAATATGTTTAGAGGTTACAGTTCCACCTTTAATAACACTATTCAACCTTCCTGCAAATCAATAATCCGTGATTACTCATTCCTAAAATACTTCTATCTTTACAACTATTCAAACTATAACGAAGCCATACAGAATATTCCTCATCACTCATATTATCAATATAATCTTTCATG
>JAEZUI010000012.1 GCA_023421115.1 Bacillota bacterium
GCTTTAACTATGCGGGATGTAAAGAGAAGATATTAACCATTAATCCGAACGCAGATCTTGAACTGCTTTAACTATGCGGGATGTAAAGTTTTAGGCCACAGGAAATACACCAAAGAACTAATGGGAACTGCTTTAACTATGCGGGATGTAAAGTAGTCAAGTGTTACATATCTTCGCCAATGTTCCGGTGAACTGCTTTAACTATGCGGGATGTAAAGACTGAAACTAAATCCAAAGGAAATTACACTAAAATAGAACTGCTTTAACTATGCGGGATGTAAAGATAACTTACATGTTCACATTCAACATCAAGCCTCAGGAACTGCTTTAACTATGCGGGATGTAAAGTACTCAGATTTAAACAATGCTGGAAGAATCAATATGAACTGCTTTAACTATGCGGGATGTAAATCAAAATCTCTTCTTATAAGTTGCTTTTTATGGTCAGAACTGCTTTAACTATGTGGGATGTAAATTATGTTGTAGGCAAAGAAGGACTTTTAAAAGCAATAGAACTGCTTTAACTATGTGGGATGTAAATAGCTAAAGAAGAAGAAACTAACAAAGAAGATAACAAAGAACTGCTTTAACTATGTGGGATGTAAATGTGGTTTGCATGGCTATAGCAGGGTCACATAAAAATGAACTGCTTTAACTATGTGGGATGTAAATTTAGTCGTTGACGACCTTAACGAATCAATAGAAGCACGAACTGCTTTAACTATGCGGGATGTAAAGTTAAATAAACTTGAGGAAATTATACAAAATGCTAAAAGAACTGCATTAACTATGCTCGATGTAAAGAGGCTTGAAGAAAAAAAATAATTATACTTGGTATGAATCTGATGATTGTAAATCTATGTATATGTACCTATACGGGCGGTGTATCTAAGGCTAAGGAATGAGAAAAAAAGTTAAAAAAAGTTAAATTCGAAAGGAGAGCATTCGATGAGTAAATATGAAGAAGAATTTATAATTTGGGGTAGGAGTCTTGAAATTGCTGTAATTTTTGATTTGTGTGATGACGAGAAAATATCAAACAATCAAATAAAGACATATGAAAATTTAAGTGCAAATTACAAAGGGTATTTTGATAGTATAAAAGCTAAGATTTATTAGTACAATATTGATGATGGGCTATCTATTTCATTTAAAAACTTGTATCAACAGGATGCGGACCAGAAGATGTAGTGTTACAGCATATTCACTTCTGTAAATATTTAAAAATTATTGAAATTAATATCTAGCAATGATAAAATGGTTATACTAATCTATGTACTACATTTCTTCTTTCAACTTCTAAAACTATTCGGATTTTAAATAGCTTTATTTAACAAACCGGCAATAATTATTTTATATAAGGGAGTTGATTATTATGAAGCGTGTGGTTGTTATGTTCCTGATTATTCTGACAAATATTATCTCATGTTGTAATGTCTATGGTTTGGCGCCTCCACCAATGGTTGAGGGGGTTATATATCTGCCTAATGAAGCTGTAGCACCTGCTGGAGGTATTCATGTGAAGGTGATTTTAGAATCTATATATTCTTCCATGAGTAAAGAATATATAATTGAAGAAGGACAAAACTACATCAATTATAGTATAAAGAATGTGTATCTTGATGGTGATTATACAGTTAGGTGCGAACTTATAGCTCCTATTGAAGGTTATAGTAATGTAAGTTATTACACTGGAGATAAATTGAAACCCTTTGAATGTTTTGCAATAAAGTTGTATAGATATGACACTAACGTTTGTATAAATATTCCCTTAGTAGAGACAAAAAAGGTTACAGGTACTTTGCTACTCCCTGATGGTTTAAGTGCTCAAGGTGACTCAGTGGTTACCGTAAATGTTGTTGCACAAAGTGACCCTTATGTAGCATTTGAGGCATATTTGCTCACTGATAAGTATTATAACGAAGAAGTCAAAACTGTTATTAAAAAAGGTGAAAATAAAGGGACTTTTGAAGTTGAACTTCCTGTATATAGTCCGGGATATTATTTTAATTATAAGTTAAATGACTATATTTCAGGTGTATGTCCGGATTCAATCAATTTTGATGCTAGAACTGAGATAATTAAGGATACAAGTGTAGAACTTACACTTGATAAAGGAAATATAATAAAAGGTAAAGTAAGTTTACCGGATGGCGAAGTAGCTAGAACTGGTGGGTATCCTGTAACTGTATCAGCTTCATACGAAAGCTGGGATAATACAGTTGGAGAATCAATCACATTTACAAGTCATATATATAATAGAGCTATAATACCTGAAGGCGCTAATTGTGTTGATTATGAAATTACTGTTTATCCTAGGTACTCTAAATATTATGTATTTTATAGTTTAGAAGGAAAAGAGTATGTGGAGAATGGATATTATTCACCAACCGGCACATTAACTAAACTTGATGAGGATAACTGTGTTATAAACATTGAGTGTGATGTTGATGATATAAATCTTTACGTGCTAAATGGAGTGAAAGTGACAGGTAAGATTATATATCCTTATGAGCAAGTTGCTTTAAAGGATTTGAGTGGTGAATTGGTTATTACTTCTAATGATCAGATTTCTAGGAGTTATGAATTCACAATAAAAAAAGATAGCAGTTATGCAGATTTTGAATTTGTTGTACCACATGATTTAGGTGACTTTACTCTAAGCTATGCAACTGTCGATGATAGAATATCACCAGCTGTTGTTGGCTATTATAATGCTGTAGGAACTACTACTTACCGATCAAAAGCGCAAAGACTAGAGCCTAAAAATGATTCCATTGGTGACCTGCAATTTGTAATTCTTGGGTGCGATAAAATAAGCGGAATATTAAAGCTTCCGGATGATATGGAGAGTTTTGTGCAGAGTAGAGAATTCGAAGTGTTAGCGCAGGATAAATATGATGATGGCAATAATTCTTATAAATATATTGATACTTGCGTGCTGGAACCAGGTGAACGCAGTTCTTCTTTTGAAATACTGGTACCTCAGGATTTCGATGATGTTATTTTATCTTGTTCACTTTCAAGAGAGTCTACTTCTGATACCTCATCGATAACTGAAAGCTATCTCGGTATAGATGGAATGGTGCTTGATAAGGAAAATGCCAAAATAATTAATCCAGGTCAATCAAACTCTACAGATATTGAAATATATCCAATTGGAGATGAATTTTATCAACATGTAATATTGGGGGATTTAGACAACAATGGCACTATCAATTCCATAGATTTTGCCAAGTTGAGGGGATATTTATTAGGAATGATAAGTCCAAGTGAAGTAAATCTTTTAAATGCTGACCTCAATCTAGATGGGCAAGTAAATGCTATTGATTTTGGTTGGTTTAGAAAATACTTACTAGGGATTATTAAATATTTTCCTGCGTAGGTGACTATAAAATAATCCTCACCCAAAACATAGGTGGGGATTGTTTTGCGTTATTAGGGAATATTTTCTAAAAAAACTTAATGAAAATTATTGTATAAAGAAGGATTTTTTAATTCTTTAGTCGAATTATTGACAAGTGAGTCTTATTCTAAAACACAGATACAGATTTATGAGTACAAACATCTTATGTGTATCAAACTTTCTCAATAGCCGGGATTCAAATAGTCTTATTTTAGCAGTTCATAGTTTGATTATTTTGTATATGCAATTAAATATTGTTAAGTATTAACTACAATTTGCATCATGTATAGAAAGGATGTTTTGATAATATGATATTATCTAACTTTAAAAAGCTTTCTAATTCCTTTATTGTACCTACTACAATTTTAGTTTTTATTACGATGTTAACTTCTACAATTATTACTTCTGTAATGGAAAAATCAAAACAAAAAGCTACTTTAGATCAAACAATCAATAATACATTGAGACTAGCTGAGTATTCAGCTATGGATCCATTATGGAATTACAATGTCTCAGGTATAGAATATCTCGGCGATGCACTAATGGAAGCTCCTGATATTGCAGCTGTACATATTAATAACGAAAGTGGAGCTCAAATATATGCAAAAGAAAAGGAAGGCTCGGCTTTTGAAAATTCTTCTCTTTTAACAGTTAAAAAAAGTGATGTAATGAAAGATGGAAAAAAACTTGGTGAAATTCAATTAGCATTTACGTCGTATTATACAGACAAAGATCTTAAAAATAAAGTTATTGTTAATATAATGATATCTTTGGCTGTTATACTAATTATTTTTATTGTAATCACGTTAATTTCAAAATCAGTTTCTAGAAACATTGAAAAGATAATAAAAGTTATGAAAGAAGTTGAACAGGGTAATCTCAGTAAGACAGTAAAAGTAACTTGTAAAAATGAAATCGGCGTTCTAAGCAGGCAGCTTAACACAATGATACATTCCTTGGCTAACCTGACTTCTGAGTCTAATAATACTTCAAAAGACCTTTTTTCATCGTCGGAGGGTCTATTAGAGATATCAAATAAATATTATGAAATTATTGGCTCCACTTCGAGTGCTATTACCAATATAGCTCAGGGAGCAGTAGACCAGGCAGATCAAATCAATAATGGTGCAATTAAGGTGAAAGAACTTTCAGAAAGTATTGAATCTGTATTTAATTCTTCAAACCTATTAGCTGATGAAATAACTGCAACAGAAAGTTATGAAAAAAGCAGTAATAGTATTATTTCCGATTTACTTAACAAAACTGAAAGAAGCAGTATTGCCTCAGATAATATTTATAAAGCCATAATTGAATCAAGCAAGGGCATAGAAAAAATAAATCTCGTTACAAAAGTAATATCTGATATATCTACACAGACTAATCTTTTGTCATTAAATGCTGCAATAGAAGCTGCGAGAGCAGGTGATGCAGGAAAAGGGTTTGCAGTTGTAGCTGATGAAATAAGAAAATTGGCTGAGCAATCTTCAAAATCAGTAAATGAAATCAATTCAATAGTAGCAGATATTTTGAAAAAGTCCGAACATACTGTAGCAATCGTTAAAGATATTGAGAATATCACAAAATCCCAATCTGAATCGGTTATCCTTACGGAGGAAATATTCAACAAAATATCCGAAGCAATTGTAAAGACTAAGTTGCAGATTAATGAGCTATTTGAGTTATGCAAAGATATGGACTCTAAAAAGGATGAAATTACGTCTATGATTGAAGACTTATCTGCAATATCGGAAGAAACGGCTGCAACCTCTCAGGAAGTTGCTTCAGATACCGAAACACAATTGGAAATGATGTCAAAGCTTCGAGATGCAAGTCAAGAACTTGCTAAAACAGCAAAAAACTTAAACGCATTAACTAGCAAATATATTCTCCGTTAAAAGAAAAATATGTTACAAAAGGAGGAAGAGCTAAGCAATCAAAGTAGTGCTTGTTTTTTTAGTGTGTACTAAAACTATTTAAGGAGGAATCGCAAGATGAAAAGGAAATCGTATGTTAAAGTGCTTATTTTACTGCAAGTAATATGCTTAATTTTTGTTTTATTACCTGGCTGCTCACAGAAAGTTGATTCGAGTGGAAAAGACAATGCACCTGATGTAGCGGATGTGCCAGTTGCAACAGATGCACCTGTACAACAAACTGAACAAAGTACGGTAAAGGGTACAAGTATTTCAGTTTCTCTTCCTATTATTCCACCATTGATAACTGAGCAAAAAACAGGAGCTATAGTTGAATTGGTTAAGGCTATGGCAGATGAATATAAAGACGGCGAAATGACTTTTGATGTTTATCCAATGGCTCGTTCAATGGAGAACATTATGAGTGGAAGTGCAGATGCTCATTGTCCTTATGTTAAAAATCATAACATAACTGACAGCGATAATATGTTTTATTATACTACAGAACCTTTTGGAAGTGTTATTTTTGTACTTTATACAAATAAAAATGTCAAGGATCTAACACCTGAAAACGTATTAGACAAGAAATTTAAAGTTGAAATACAGCCAGGACACAAAGAATATCTTGGTGATTTACCAGAAGCAGCTCCTGATGCAGGCTTGCAAAAGGTCGACTCGGGTCGAATCGATGGATACATAGCTACTATGAGTATGTGTGACCAATTAGTTCAAGCATTACAGTTGAAGAATATAAAAAGACAGAAATTTGATACTTTTGATACAGCTATAATCTTTAAAAAGAACGATGAAGGAAAACAAAAGCAGGAAATAATGAACTCATTAATCAAGAAAATAAGAGATAGTGGTGCATATGATAAGATTATGGGCGAAATAAATAGCAAAGAAGTGTTTGTTCCAGATAAGGAATAGGCTTATATGTATTAGAGGTTTTGCATAAAAGTTTAGGGAGTGTCGAAATAACAGGACATTCCCTTTTTTTTATTTTCACAGAAATGAGGCAAGCAGTTCAATATTTATTGCAAGTAGAAAATAAGGGCGATTTTCTTACCTAACAATTAGCAAGGTATCTACCGACCAGAATTTAAAGGAATATCTGCTATTATTGAAAACCCCATTCCGGGAGAAGAAGTAAATAAAACTTTACCTTCTATCTTTCTCAGTCTTTCTTTCATCCCTGACAGCCCTATTCCAAGATTTATGTTTTCACATCCCCTTCCATTATCGCGTATCAAAACTTTAATAAATCTATTACTACATTTTATAGAAATATCTATGCCTGTCGACTTGCCGTGTTTTACTGAATTTGTTATAGCTTCCTGACATAGTCTGAATACAATATCTGAGCAATTCAGGATGCACAAATATAACTCAGGGTCTATAGAAAGATTAATCTTTATTCCAGTTTCATTAAATTTTGTTACAAGTGAATTCAGTCTTTTAACAAAATGAACATTATAATTATTAGAATTGGCATAATTTAAAGAACTACTGATTTCATCAAGTGTATTTTGAGCTGAAAGTATAGCTTTTTTGATTGTCATTTCACAAGTTGAAGGATTTGCCTCTAGTTGTATTTTGCTAACTTCTATAAGGGTAACAAGAATGGTCATAGAATGTCCTAATCCATCATGTAGTTCTTGTGCAAGTCTGTTACGTTCTTCTAAAACAGCAAATTCTCTTAAGGTAGATGAGTACTTTTCAAGCCTTATATTTGCCTCATTTATTCTGTTGTTTGCGATATTAAGTTCATTGTTTAAAACATCTAGTAATTTAACTTTCTTATTATATTTTAATAACAAAGTTTTATAACTAGTAATGTCACAAAAAGACATTATATGTCCAATGATTTCATGTTCAAAAATCAATGGTTGGTAAGAAACACAGTAGTATTTTTTTGAATACTTCATATGAACTTCATAAGTATAAGTTTTATCTGCATCACCGCTTAATATATTTAAGAACTCTTCTTTATCCTTACTAGCTGAAAGGCTTTTATCCAAATATTCTTTAAACATTTCCAAATTTCTTATTTTGTTATTTCTTAGAAAATATTTAAATTCTTTTCTAAAAAACTTATTAGAGATATGCATTTTTCTTAGTTCATCAAAAACCGCAATTGCACTATGGGTATCTTCAAAAATACTTTTGTATGCAATTGGATATATATTCATTACTCTGAATTTAAAAACTGTAATCATTAAGAGAGTAATCGTAGGTAAAAGACCTACGGACGATAAATCAAAGTCTTCAAATCTATAATTTGTTCCTATAATATCAAACCTCACAATAGCAAAGACTTTTAGGAAAGTTAAAGCAGATGGAAGGAAAAAAGAAAGAACTAAAAAAACTAAGGACAATTTTTCTTTAAACTCTTTCTTTGCTGCGTATTTTACAATTACAAAATTACCTATTAAGGAATATATTAAAAACTCTAAAAAATGCATTTTAAATAGAATTCCGTATTTTCTTTGATTATCAACAAAATATATGAACATATTATGAAAATCATTTGTAAGAACAAAAGTATAAAAAATTATTGGTGGTAAGGCTAGTAGCATAATGTTTTTTATATTTCTAGCAAAAGTGATTTTTACGTAGTTAAGGCAGAAAATCATCCAAAAATAAGCTATGAAGCATACAGAAAAATATTCTATATAAAAGATCAGACCTGTACGATGTTTACCGTGAAAAACTTCATAGAGTTGACACGAACTCCATATTATAGCTATAATTACACATAAGAAAAAACTACAAAATAAAACTGAAGCTCGAAGCATTGAGCTTTTTACTAAATTCAAGAAAAAATAGCTGCACATAATTATACCAAGTGTTATAGCTAAAATCAAAAAGCTTACAACAAACCACAAAGGTAGGATAACAATATTTGGACCCAAGACAATTCCACCTTATAAATTATTATTCAGTGCTTATTAATAAAAATTTTATAACAACAGTCACTAAGGTGTTTCAAAAAAATTCGTTAGTCAATATATGAAGTTCCAACTCATAAAATAAGTTTTTTTGAAATACCCATTGATCAGTTGTTTTTTGGAATCACCTAATATTTATAAGTCGATTATAATATATTTTTATTTGATGTGGCAATATCATTTAGGCTGTTTATCCTTTATATAATTTTTTTGACTTCAATGTTAGGATTCCTAAGGAGAGTGTTTTCAACATGATAAAAGTTATTATAGTAGATGATGAAGTAATATTGAGAGAAGGAATCAAACTTATTATAGAAAAAGACAGAGAAATAAAAGTGATAGGTACAGCAGGTGATGGAAATGAAGCTTATAATATATGCAGGCGTTTATTACCAGACGTATTACTTATGGATATAAAGATGCCAAAAGTTGATGGAATAACCGCTACAAAAAGAATTAAAGCTGAGTTTCCAAATACCAAGATACTTGTACTAACTATGCATAATGATGATGAAAGTATCTTGTCATCGTTGGAAAATGGTGCTGACGGATATGTTTTAAAATACATGAAACCTGAAGAATTAATTTTATCAATTAAAAGTTGTTGTGCTGGTCTTAAAATCATTCATCAGAATGCAATGCCTAATATTGTAAAAAAGGCTTCCAACAACAAAATAAATTTTATTAGTGATGGAACTAAAAATATTAACTTGACAAAAAGGGAAAAAGAACTGCTGCGTCACATTCTTAAAGGAAGAGATAACGAAGAAATTGCACAGAATATGTTTATATCTCAAGGGTCAGTCCGAAACATGATTTCAAGGGTTCTCAAGAAGCTGAATTTAAACAATAAAATGCAGCTTGCAATTTTTGCCATCAAAAATGATATTGTCTAAATGGTGAGTGAATAATATGATAAATTCAATTATAATAGAAGTACCAATTATACCCATTATCATCTTTCTTGCATGTTCTATTGTCTTTTTGCTTTATTTGATAATATATTTTACGATAAGAGGTATTAAAATAAAAAGAGTTAAGACATCTTCTCTTTATCAAAGTTTTGTATTCCTTATGATTCTTTTGACACTATGGGGTATTGGACAGCTCTTTGAACTTATTTATGGCAAACAGGAATCCGGCTTTATTTATACTGTTGAGTATTTTGCTGTTTGCTTCAGTGCGTTTTCGTGGCTTGTTTTTTGCATAAATTTTGCTGGTTTGAATTTTAGAATTAATAAAACACGAGTGTTTTTTCTAGCTATACCACCTATAATATCTTATACAAGTGTTTTAACAAATCATTACCTTAGCTGGTTTACTTTCTCTGAAAATGGTTTTAGAATGTACGGACCATTGTTTTGGTTCCATGCATTTTTCTTTGCTATTTACACCTTTATAGGATTCTTTTTAATTACTAAGCATTATTATACAAAGATTAGCAGTAGAATACACTCGATACTACTCTTTATATCTTTTTTGATACCAGTAATTTTTTGCTGTACTAAAGTACTTGGTATTATGACTTTTAATGTAGTTGGAAATAAGTTTATCAGAGAAGATTTTGATATTTCTTCTGCAAGTTTATTTATTACAGTACTTATAATAACTATTGGTTTCTTTAGATTTCGTCTACTTAATATAATTCCTACAGCGTATAGAGAAGTTTTCAATAATATAACAGAAGCCGCAGCAGTAATAAATGAAAAAGGTATTATACAAATGAAGAACCAGGCTTTTATGCTCATGTTTCCAACAGATGAAAAACTAAAGTCTGGTAAGGAGTTGTTTGAACAGTACTTGTACAAAGTTTCGACTTCTAATGCAAATAGACAGAAAATTATTAACAACCTCAATAATAAACTTCATAATACTTTTAAAATACAGGTATCCATATATAATACCAAAATTGAGTATTACGAAATGCATATAAAACCTCTGATATTTAGTGATGAATGTATTGGAAAAATAATAACTTTTAATAATGTGACCAGCTACCAAAAACTACTAAACGAGTATGATAATAAGATTATACAGCTGTTAAATAAAAATGAAAAGCTTAAACAGCTTAACAAAAAAAACGGTCAAATGAATGCAAAGTTGATTGATTATTCACAAAAAGTTGAAGAATTAGCCATGATTAAGGAAAGAGAATTCCTACTAAACGAGATGAAAGATACTTTAGGCCTGTCTATAGTTAAAGTAATTGACTTACTTAAAACAGCAGAAAAATCAATATATAACGGTAGAAATTATTCGGAAGATCTTATAGAAACAGCCGCAGTATGTGCAAGGGAAAGTCTTAATGATTTCAGGTGTTCCCTTAGAAGCATGATGTATCAAAACAAAGCTCACAATTTGTATATGCTTTTAGAAAAACTTATTGTGGAGTTTGAGGAATTGGGACTGTGCATTGAACTTTCCATAGATAAAAGCTTAAATCACGTAAACAGTGATTATTCGTACCTTATATACCGTATTTGTCATGAGTGGATATTAAGTTCATATACATATAGAAAGGTAGATATTGTGGATGTAGTTTTAAAGCACAAATCAAACAATGTATTGATTTGTGTGTTTGATAACGGGATTATAAAAAGACTCGAAATGGAAAACAGTTTTTCACCGGAAACGACTACTGCTATCAAATCATTTAATGGATATATTGATTTTACCTCTTCGAAGGACATTGGGTCTTGTCTAAATATTACTTTGCCATTTATTTAGTACTTCTTAATACTTATACTTTTAGCCACTTCATTGTATTACATATGTCACTAATGAAATAGTTACATATGTAATTTTATATATTAAATTAGTTATATATGACATCTTGTCTATCTTAATTATTTTTTTTAAAATAGTCCTTGAAGACAAATTCTTAGCTAAGTAAAAGTCTTTTTTATATTTTCATGTAAACCGATGTATATGTTTGTAATAAATACTAAATATTATTAGGGAGGATTTATATGTTATTTAAACGTATTAATTGTTATGTGCTAATTACGTTATTATTCTTTGCTTTACTTCCAGTCAAGGCAAACGCAGCCGACATTACCGGCTATTGTATAATATCCACAGATGGAGTAGAATATGAATATGTTATAGATTCTTGGAAGATTGTGGGCGAACCTCCAGAGGGACAACACCTTGTAAACCCTATCCCTGGTGATTCAATAACAATTGGTCAGGAAAAAGAAATATCTATAAATAAGTCTTATAGTATATCAACCGAAGTAACACAGGAAGCATCAACTAAATTTGCTGAAAATATTTCAGCAAACGTCTCACTTTTTAAAGTAGTAGGTTTTTCAACAAGTATGGAAAAAGAATTTAACTACAAAATAAGTGGAACAAAAAAAGAAACATATACAGAAAGCGTATCTCTAAAGCAAAAACTAAATTTTGATTCAAGTAAAGCCGCTGAAGGTTATAATACCTGTGCAATATATTCAGGTATACTTTATAATAAATGTGAAGTAACTCTTAAAAAGTATAAGGTACATAAATACTCACACAGACACTGGTTTCTAGGGAGTAAACATACTCACAAAGAGCGTGGAGAATATATAGGAAAAGTAACTTTAGAGGCAGAACAACCTATTGTTGTGATATTGGCAAAGTATTACAAAGCATCTACTTTAAAGAGTGCTGGCGGAGTTACATTCAATAAACAAGATACAGTTATTTTAAAAAAGTCAACTGATCCTGTAAAGCCAGAAACTACAATACGTCCAAGAAGCACACTTTCAACATACCCAACCACTCCAAGAAGCACACCTTCAACATACCCAACCACTCCAAGACAAATGACTCAGGAGGAAGAAGATATTCTGAAAAGAATTACACAAGAATCAACTATACATTTGAGTGACAGAGAATATGAAGTCTTGCAAATGTACATGGCAGGATTAATTATTCCTAAGGATGAGTTCAAAGCAAGATAGATTATAGTAATATGTGGTGACAAAGACTTGACAACAGGTTGCAGTAGAAGTTATTTACTGTAATCTGTTTTATTTTTGCTATCTTTCGATGGTCATCAGGGAGAACATCGGTTTTTCTATAAAGTTTAGCATTATTTGTTTCTATATTTTTCTAAATGTTGTATAACGCTATCAGAAGTATTCTTGCTATTGCAATAATTGCTTTCTTGTGGCTGCGACGCTTTTTTAACGAATAATAAGAAAATAATTGTTCGAAGGCAACAGCTTTTTCATTACTTTTTGTACCTTGAGCGAAGCGAAAGGAATTGATATAAATATGAGCATAGAATTACTATCTGAAAACCTCCGCATTGAATGCTGTATTTGATCTTGCGTTAGACAAAGAATACTATCAGCCTAAAGAACTCAATAAAAATATTAAAAAAATTTTAACATAGGCTTTTACATACAACATTTTAGGAACACAAAAAAGAGGCGGTAACCGCACAACTAAGCGGTTTATTGCCTCTTTCATTTATTTTAACTGTCGAAAATGGGACTATATTATTCCAATACCAATTAATGGTCAATAATAAAATTAATAAAAGATGTATACCGAAACATTATATGGTTTAATTTCAAGGTGATGTATGGTAAAATTGTTGTAGGTTCATTTGTTTTCAGAGTTACGTTAATTGTTAGCTTACATATATTTGTATTTGGAGGTTTATTGTGAATAGGATAAAACTTTTATATACTGTTTTAATCAGTTGTATCTTGTTGATATGTATATCAACAAAAATTTATGCTGATATGGGGCCAAAAGATAAGTTGACTGTTTATGTAGAAAATCCCCCAAGTCAAGCTTATTATTTAGACTTATTAACTGAGAACAGCAGAAGTTATAACAATTTCCATCAAGATGGCGAGCGGGAAGCCCTAGACAAGGAGATGGTAGAACTTTTATATAGTTATAAAAAAGAAGGTTGGATGCCTGCGCTTACCGAGGGTACAGGAGCACCAATGTGGGGAAGTCTTATCGGCAAAGCTGATGGTAATCGCAGGGTGCATACATTTGGATATGTTGGTGTACCGGATACATATAGGATTATTATTGTTACCGAAAGTGGAAATGTTACTGTGTCAGAGGTTTATTCAAGAAAGGCTTTGCAAAGCAGCATAAGTTTTGATTATGCAACTGGGAAAGCAGTTGTAACGCCTACTTTCTTGCTTTACATTATGCAATTTTGTTGGACATTTTCTATTACACTTTTAATCGAAGGTATTATTTTGTTATTGTTTGGATTCAAACTTAAGAGTAACTGGAAAGTCTTTGTGTTGATAAATTTTATAACACAGATTTTTCTAACAGCAACAGTTGGAATTGCTCTTATCAAAAGTGGCACTTTTTCGGCACACTTTATTCAATTTCCGGTAGAATTAGCTATACTTATTATTGAAGTGCTTGCATATAAACGATTTTTGGTGGGTAACAGCAATAAGCGTAAAATTACTTATGGCATAATTGCCAACTTGATAAGCTGGATAGGTGCTTTTTTCTTGATAAACTACCTATTTCAGTTTTTAGTAAAAATAGCATAGTGATGTTTTTAGAATTATCTTCTTGTGAGGATACATTATGAATCATAAAACAATAAAAACAGATCGAGGCACAGTACATATAAAAGTATAGTCAAATAATAAAAAGTATATTGGGGGAGTATGTTGTGAAGAAAAATAATATTAATAAAGTACTAAGTTGCCTAATAGTATCAATTATACTACTAAGCATAAATTATATTGTAAATGCGAGCTGGATTTATTTGTCAGTTGATGACTTGATTGAACAATCTGATTGTATTTTTATAGGTGATGTACTTCGAAGTACAGGATATACGAATCATGAATTTCCTAACACAATATGGGAAGTAGAGGTGGATTATTATCTTAAGGGGGAAGCTAGAGAACAAATTTTAAAAGTAATTACGCCGCCTAGTAATTTAAGTATACATTACGATCTTAATCAATGGGGAAAAAGAGTTTTGATTTTTGCCAGTAAAAATGGGGAGTATTATGCTCCGCTTTCGCCGCAAGGGGTTATACCAATTGCTTTAGATAAAAATTTTTCTGATAGTAAAAGTAGTCTTTCAGGAGAAGAATTATTTAAAAATATTGAAATTATTGAACCAAAATCAGATTTGCAATATAACACAAAATTTAAAGAGTTTATTAAAAGCACGGATGTTTTCCTACCAGCTAAAACACAATCCCAATCAACAAATAATAGTTTTGTATATCTGTATTTTATTATAGGCATAGGATTATTAATTGTATTATTTAAGTTAAGAAAAAAGAGAAAGGAGAAGATTGCATGAAGAGTACAAGAGGTTTTGCAATTAGCGTGTTAGCTCTTTTTGTTATGACGCTTTTGTTATCGAGCACAGCTAATGCTAAGTTGGTAGTAACTAGCCCAGAAGGGATGATAGAGCAATCAAATTTCATTTTTACAGGGATAGTAGTTGAAAAGAATTATACTGAAGAACAACGGACTGTAAAAATTGAAATAGATCTTATACTAAAAGGAACCGAGAGTATCAGTGAACTTACCCTGACCAGACAAAACCAAAAAGTGTATGGGTGGCTTGGTTTTGACTTTCCTGATGTAGGAAACAAGGTTTTTGTTCTTTTAAACAAATCGCAACAGGATGAGTATATGCCTTGTTCTGCTTTAAATTATGTTGCAATTGTAAATAAGGATAATAAAATTAGTATGTATAATGGACATAGCATTAACGGAGTAGTATCCGAAGATTATGCAGCTGTATATGATAAGTTTTATAGAGAAAATATTAGTAAGGCAACTGTTGTTAAAGAAAACACTTTGGTAGCTAATGATGGATCTATTTTATCGGTTGAACCGGCTGAAAATAAAAATGACAAGAAGCCCGCTGTGCATATATTGATAGGTGCTTTTGTAGTAGTAATTATCCTAAGCTTCTTATTACTTCGAAAAGGAAAGCTAAGTAGTAATTCCAAAAGGGTAATTTATTTAGGAGTTATTCTTATTATAGCATTAGTCAGTATATCGATATTTAGATACAAGGCTAATTATGCTTCAGACTTGACCAATTCAGGGTCAAGTAATAATACGAAGAGTATGTTTAAAGTTGGAGATTATATCTTATTTGGCAAATATAATAAACAAAGAATATTATGGAGAGTAATTAATATTGATGAGACAGGAAGTCCCTTAATATTAATGGAAAATGTAATAGCAATAAAGTCATATGATTCAGCAGGTAGTGTACATAAAGATAAAGATAGAATAAATTACGGCAGTAATTACTGGGTAAATTCAAATATTCGCCAATGGCTAAATAGTGAAAATAAAATTGAACAATGGATTCAAAATCCGCCTTCAAAGAATAATATTTTTGAAGGCTCAAATCCATATGATGATGAGCCTGGTTTTCTTAATGATGATAATTTCACTGCAGATGATAAAAAGATTATTATAGAAAAGAAAAATAGAGTTTTACTTGCTAAAACTGATGAGGAGAAAAAGGCAGGCGGAAATGAGCCTCTAAAATGTTCCTTTAGTTTGGAAGAAGCAATAGAGGGCTATGATAATGCTTATTATACGGAGATCTCAGATAAAGTACGGTTATTATCAGTAAAAGAATTATACGATTATGTTTATAAAAGAGGATATAATATATGGCGAAAGCCCACTAAAGAAGCGTTAGAACAAAACACAGACAAAGAGATAATGAATTATACCACCAATGATTTTTTTGCTTATTGGTTAAGAGACCCTGAAGCAGAGAGTTCATATAAAGCATATACAGTTATTGATGGCTTATCTAGTCATTATGGAACTTATTTTGGCAGACAGGGGATTGTTGCGTGTTTGAACTTGGATAAAACGGCAATTCCATCATCGGGAAAAGGTGATATAAATAACCCATATGTCTTAATTGGTAAGGTAAGGGATGAATAAAATATAGATTGTTTTTAATAGTCTAATATATTTGTAATCAATTGTTTAAACTAACACAACTAGGGTAAAAATATACTAAATCAGTAAAGATTAAATTGATTATAATAAAATAATTTGGAGGTAATTTTATGAATAAGTATGATCCAAACACGAAAAATAAAAAATTATCTGAACCTACAAAAAATGATGAGAGATATAATGAAGAATTAGAAATGCCAGTTGAAGGAGCTTGCTCTCCTGAGTTCTCTGAAGGTTGTATAACAATTGATGACGAAATTGATGAGTAATCCTTGAGAAAAGAGAGGTACAAAAGGTGAGTTATAACATACTGATAGGTGGTTCAGCAGGTCAGGGAGTTGAAACAGTTTCTGCTATTTTTGAGAGAATAATAAAACGGCAAGGCTTCGAGGTTTTTACAATCAAAGATTATATGTCAAGAGTAAGAGGTGGGCACAACTTTATACAAATACGTTTTGGTAATGATAAGTTATATTCGCACACCGATGAAATTGACGGCATTATAGCAATGAACGGAGAAACTATAGAAACACACATTGATAGACTTAGTTCTAATGGATTTATTATTTGTGACGAAGAAATTGACTATGAAGATAAGAGAGTCTTTAACTTACCACTAAAGCAATCAGCAAAAGACTCTGGAAATGTAAAAGCCTTTGGAAGCGTTGCTATAGGTTCTGTTTTAGAACTGTTTGGTTTAAATCAGACAGGGCTTGAAAAGGTTTTTGGAGAATTTTTCAAAGAAGAAATTGCAAAGCAGAATATAAAAGCTGTCGAAAGCGGAAGAAAACTTGTCTCTAAAAAGTTTGAGATAAAAAGTACTAAAGAAGACAACAACATTTTGATAAATGGAAATGAGGCAGTTGCTCTTGGTACTCTCGCCGCTGGCTGTAAATTCTATTCGGCTTATCCTATGACTCCCTCAACAAGCATTATGAATTATCTTGCAGCAAAAATGAATGATGCTGAAATAGTGGTTGAGCAAGCTGAAGATGAGATAGCAGCAATAATTATGGCAATAGGTGCATCCTACGCGGGTGTAAGAGCCATGACAGGCACATCAGGAGGAGGGTTTGCACTTATGGTTGAGGGACTTGGTTTGTCTGGAATG
The DNA here is from genome assembly GCA_023421115.1 of Bacillota bacterium. Taxonomy (GTDB): domain Bacteria; phylum Bacillota; class Clostridia; order Acetivibrionales; family Acetivibrionaceae; genus Acetivibrio. Next base: position 17,326 of record JAEZUI010000012.1, read on the forward strand.
CTTGAGGTACCGCTGGTTATAGCTGAAGTGCAACGTCCAGGTCCGACTACCGGGCTTCCAACAAGGACAGAACAAAGTGATCTTAAATTTGTTATTTCTGCATCGCAAGGAGAGTTTCCACGCATGGTTATTGCGTTGAGAAATGCAGAAGATGCTTTTTATCAGACTGTTAGGGCTTTTAACATAGCAGATAAATACCAAATACCAGTAATTCTCTTAAGCGATCAGTTCCTTGCCGATTCAACAACTACATTTAAACCCTTTGATTTTGATAATATTAAACATGAAACCTATATAAGCAGTTACGAATATTCGGCAGATAAACCATACAAAAGATATGAAATCACCCAATCGGGTATTTCGCCAAGGATTATACCCGGTCAAAATCCCGGAGTAACGGTTCTTGTTGATAGTGATGAACATGATGAGACAGGTCACATAATCGAAAGTGCAGCTATTAGGAATGAGATGGTTTCTAAGAGAATGCGAAAATTCGAGTTGTTAAAGCAAGACCTGCAAGAGCCTTTATTTATTGGAGAAGAAGATTGCGAAATTTTGTTACTTGCATGGGGTTCAACTTGGGGACCAGTAACAGAAGCTGTTAGCAAACTAAATGAAAATAAGGATAAAAAGTATGGAGCACTTGTTTTTGGTGATATCTGGCCTCTACCTACAAAATTGCTGCTGGAAAAAGCAAAGAAAGCAAAAACTGTAATAAATGTGGAGCAGAATGCAACCGGACAGTTAGCATCCATTGTCTCAGAAGTCACAGGTATTTTCTGCGATTCCAGTATTCTTAAATTTGACGGGCGTCCCATGAGTTCCGGACATATTTACAGAGAATTAAGGAGGAATGGATAACTTATGTGTGACTTAAAGTTTAACATATCAGAGACAGCTTGGTGCCCAGGTTGTGGTGACCATAATATATTGGAATCATTGAAAAATGCTTTAGAGAGTCTAGGTAAAAAACCACATGGGGTTTTGGTTGTTGGTGGCATAGGTCAGGCAGCTAAGACTCCTCAATATATCAATGCTAATGGTTTTTGCGGACTTCACGGAAGGTCACTTCCCCCAGCAGCTGCTGCTAAAATTGTAAACAGTAAACTTACTGTAGTTGTAAACACCGGAGATGGCGATTCCTATGGTGAAGGCGGAAACCATTTTATCCATAATATTAGAAGAAATGTAGATATAACACATTTTGTTCATAACAATCAGATTTATGGATTGACAAAAGGTCAGGCTTCACCAACTACTGATATCAGCCATATTACCGATATTCAGGTGGCTGGTTCTATACATGAGCCTTTAAACCCTGTACTTCTTGCAGTTGCTGTAGGTGCGGGCTTTGTTGCAAGAGCTTTCAGTGGAGACATGGAACACTTGACGCAGATAATGATAGAGGCAATAAAATACAAAGGATATGCGCTAGTTGACATTCTTCAACCCTGTGTAAGTTTCAATAAAGTGAATACTTATCAGTGGTACAGCAAGCGTGTCTATAAGCTTGAAGAAAATTACGATTCTACTAATAAGCTTTCGGCAATGGAAAAAGCAATGGAGTGGGGAGATCGTATACCCATAGGAATATTATATAAGGAGAACAAGAAGACCTTTAACGATAAAATTGAATTCTTACAAGGAAATCAAGTTTTAATTGAAAAAGCAACAGACTTGAAAAAAATTAAAGGTTATCTCAAGGATTTTGAATAAATAAGTAATAAGAAATAAGTAAATAATATACAATGCGAAGCTCCTGATTTTAGGAGCTTCAGCGGTTTTTGCATACAAAATGACAAATGTGAACCTCATTGGAATTTGTAATTTTTGTTTTTTTTATGATTTTTTTAGTCTGCATATTCTTGCAAAATACTAAATGTATAGTATAATGGTAAGGCAATATCATAGATTTAAACGTTGTATGGGGGAAATAGATGGAAAAAAGAACTATTGAAGGAAATCTAACAAAAGGAAATGTTGCAATTCAGCTTATATTGTTTGCACTTCCCTTTATGCTGTCAAATTTACTACAAACGCTTTATAATGTAGCAGATATGCTGATTGTAGGAAATTTTGTTGGTACTGAGGGAATATCAGGCGTTAATATCGGTGGACAGGTTACATTTATAATAACAAACATAGTAGTAGGCTTGAGTGTCGGTGGAACTGTCGTCATTGCCCAATATCTCGGTTCCGGAGACAGGAAAAGTATGGACGAATCTATAAAGACCCTTATTACATTTCTCTTTATTACAGCAATTGGTCTTACTGTAGTAATGATGCTGTTATCCGATGTTATTCTTGAGCTTATTCAAACACCGGAAGAGGCTTATGAGCAGGCAAGAGGTTATCTTAACATAACTTTATTAGGGACTATTTTTATTTTTGGATATAATGCTTTTTCGGCTATTTTACGTGGACTGGGAGACAGTAAGCGACCACTGCTTTTTGTTTTCATTGCTTGCGTGATGAATGTTTTACTTGACCTCCTGTTCGTAGGTGCTTTTAAAATGGAAGCAAAGGGAGCAGCACTTGCAACAGTAATTTCTCAAGCTATTAGTATGTTTGCATGTATAATATATTTAAAACGAAGCAACTTAGGTTTTGATTTCAAGTTCAATTCCTTCCGCTTATATAAGAAAAGGTTATTTGTACTAATGCAGTTAGGAATTCCTATTTCAATTCAAAACGTTATTATTAATTTTTCTTTCCTTGTGCTAACTGCAATTGCAAACGGAATGGGTGTCAGCGCATCAGCAGCTGTTGGAATAGTAGGAAAATATAACGGATTTGCTATATTACCAGCTGTTGCGGTAGGTTCTTCAGTTTCAGCAATGGTAGCTCAAAATATGGGTGCCGGTATGGTTGAACGTGCAAAAAAAACATTTCACACAGGATTTATACTTTCATTTTCAGTATCCCTTGTTGTATTTGTGATTACACAACTATTTCCAGAACAGATTCTTAGTGTTTTCGGGAAAGACCCAAAAATGATTTCCGATGGAGTTGCCTATATAAGGACTTTTTCCTTTGATTATCTGATAGTTCCTGCTGCTTTTTGTCTAAATGGCTTAATTACAGGTTCGGGTCATACAATTATATCATCAATTAGCGGAATAATGTCATCGCTTGGCTTTCGAATACCTTTTGCCATACTGCTAGGTGTGACTCTTAGTAAAGGAATGCTAGGATTAGGACTAGCAGCTCCTCTTGCAAGTATAGGTACAACGCTTATCGTATACATATACTATATTTCAGGTAAATGGAAGGTAAGTACTGTTGTAAACAATGAAATGATTGGGGAACCAGAATCTTAAATCAATGATGAAAGTATTTGATAAGGTGATTAAAAAAGACTAGGGGTGGATAAAATGCCATTTACATTCGCACATCCAGCAGTAGTTCTACCACTAAAGAAAAAATGGCACAAGCATTTTAATTTGACGGCTCTTGTTTTAGGAAGTATGGCTCCTGATTTTGAATACTTTGTAAAAATGAGAATTGAGAGTAAGATTGGACACTCATTTATGGGATTTATTATTTTTAATTTACCCCTTGTTGTTGTTATATCACTTGTTTTTCATTTTGTCATAAAGAACACTCTAATCTTGCATTTACCTAACAAAGTAAATTCATTAATTAAACAAAAAGAAAAGCATACTTTGCCGGATTATTGTTGGATAAAGTGGTGCTTTATTTTTATCTATTCAGCTATAATAGGTATGTTTAGTCATACTTTATGGGATTCGTTCACTCATGAGGCTGGGTATTTTGTTTTAATGTTTCCGGTATTGAAAACACGAATACTCAATTTTCCAATTTATAAATTATTGCAGCATGGCGGCACTTTTATAGGCTTTTTGGTAATATTCAAATTTTTATATGATGGAAGTAGCAAGGAACATTGTAAATGGAAAGCGGTATCTTGCGGTAAAAAAACTTTATATTGGATTTTTGTGTTTATATGTACTATTGCTGTTATTATAACTAGATTAATAAATGTAAATCAATCCCTTACGATAAAGTATTTAGGAACTTTAATTGTAACATTTATACCCGCACTTTTTCTGTCAGTCACTTTAGCTTCGGTTGTTTTTTATGAAAGAGCAAATAACAATATGCGCCCTTATCAACAACAACTTTAATGTTTATTTTATATTGTGATTTATTGTTTTTTCCTTAAAATTCATTTGATGATTTTGATATAAATTGTTTTTATGTAAATGCCGATTATTAATATAATGCTATAAGCATTATGTTTATGGCATATATTACCTAAAGTAGTATAATTAACAATTCTAAAACTAAGCAGTTTTTTAAGATGGATGCATCATGACGGCGTGTATTTAAGTAATAAAGCCGTTACTTAATTTATGTAAATTACAGCCTGACACCTGTAAAAGGAACTGAATACATAATTTGACTAGTAATGGAAGGCTTATTTCGATATTTGATATCTTAGTCCTAGCATAATAATAGTAGGGGGCATGTTATGAGTAAATCAAAGCAAAACTCATCAGGCAAGAACGTCATGCAGTCATTTATTCTTTTGTTGGTAATTGTACTGTTCTTATTTGCTGCATTCTTATTTTTTGGATTTTTGTCGGGATTACCTAAAATCCCTATTGCTATAATTTTAAGTATAGTAATTATTTTAATTATAGTTTTATTTATAATTTTGACTAAGTTCTTTCGGTCTATTGATGCTATTAGTCAAAATGCCGAGTTACTTGCCCAAAATGAGCTAAATATAAAAGATGTTTTTTATGAAGATGCTAGAGGACTAGAGATATTAGCTATGGCTTTCAATGATATGAAATCCAATCTACTAAACTTTATTGATTTGACAAAAGTAAATATCATAACCATTTCCGATGCTATTGATAATGTTTCTAGAAGTATGGATAGCAGCTATATAGGTAACGAACAAATTGCCGCTAATATTGGAAATGTCGCTGAGAAAGCACAAGAGCAAGCTAGGCTTATGGACGACACTATGTCTAGGATTGATGAAGTAAAAAACAGGATCGAAAATATAACAAACAGCATTGAAGAAGTTGAAAAATCCGTTGAAAAAACTGTACATGCAACAGCTGCAGGTGTGCAGAATCTAGATGACTACTATCATCAGGTTAATATTATTTCCGACAATCTGAATAATACCTCAGAATACATTAAAAAGCTTAATTCAGATATCACTCAAATAGATCAAATTGGAAAGTTTATTATAAAGATTAGTGAACAATTGAAGCTTTTAGGGCTTAATGCATCTGTTGAAGCTGCTAAAGCAGGTGAATCAGGCAAGGGTTTTGCTGTTGTTGCTCATGAAATGAATTTGTTATCAGGAGCAACTAAAAAAAGTATTAGTCAAATTAATACAATATTGAAAAACATTGCAAGTAGTAGTGCTTTTGTAAGCAACAGTATCGATAGCTGTGTAAAGAGTTACAGTACCAGCAAGGATATATTTATATCCATTAAGGAGTCCTTCGATATTATCAATAATAGTGCAAGTGTACTTGGATTAGATATGAAAAAGGTATACAATGATGTTTCTTTGATTAATTCGAGCACTCACGAAATTAACAAAAAAAGTCTCCTGCTCCATAATGTATCCGGACAAATATCCAGCAAAACACAGGAAGTTGCTGCAGTTACTCAGCAAAGTCTAGCTGAACTTGAGGAGATCAATACTTACACTTCATCCCTGCAAACGATGCTTACCGGAATAGAAAAACTCGTTAAGAAATTCCGCACATCTGTAACACCTGTTCAAGCTGACAGCAAAAGACAATTGCGTATCACTTTTCTTAGTCCTCTAGATCACGAGTTTTGGTATATGGTTCGTCAGGGTGTACAATATGCAAAGAAGGAATTATCTGAAAAGAATGTAGTAATAGATTTCGTTGGAATTAAAGAAGATGTAGGTTACCAAATCAGAATGAAAATGAAGGAAGCTATAGAAAGTGGTGTTGATGGAATTATTGTTCCTGGTTTTGAGCCAGAGATTGCTGAGTTGATTGAGGTAGCTCATAAGAAAAATATAAAGGTTATGATATATAATTTTAATGTAATAAATTATTCCAGTAGTATAGCTTATTGTGGCCCTGAGCTCTCTGCAACCGGTACTACAGCTATTCGTAATATGGCAAAGGCACTTAGGGGAAAAGGTGAGGTGGCTATATTTTCAGCAGGCTTTAATGAACATATAGATAAAATTGAAAAAGAGACTACTTCAGCTGAGGTCAGGAAATACAGAGGTATGAAAGTTGTTGCTGTTTTGAAGTGTGGTGACAGCATAGAACAGTCATATAGAAATACAATAGATCTACTAAGGCAAAAGCCAAATATACGTGGAATGATTGTTAACGGAATCGGATTGATAGGTGTAGCAAAAGCTATTGAGGAGCTTGGTTTAATAGGGAAAATATATATTATATGTTTTAGTTTCAACAAAGAAATAGCTGAATATATTAGGAAAGGGGTTATTTATGCAGCAGTAATACATGATGTGTTCAGTCAGGGACATGACCCGGTTATTCATCTCTTTAATATACTGGTAACAGGACAAAAACCTGAAAGTGGAAATCTCTGGACACGTATTGGTGTTATAGATAAAAAAAATGTAGATGATTTTGATTAAAGACATTTTTTGAAATGGCGATTGCTAATATATCCTTTGAACCGTTAAATGGAGGATATGTAAATTGCACTTACAAAGTAAAGGTTGATTAGGAGTATTATAACCTCCGCTCTGACAGATAAACTAATAGCTGTTGGTGCGGTTTTTGTTTGTATTAATGTTTTTACCTGTAGTGTTTAAATAAGTTATAGATTAATATAATTAAAATTTTAAGGTTATTTTAAGATTTTAATTGTTAGAATATTGAATATTAATAGTTAAATGATACAATTGTAGTATAAGCAAAATTATTTTAATAAGTTCTTTAGTAACAGAAATGTCTATACAATAATACGATGTATCTAATTTCAAAATAAAACTCTATAAAAAATATTAGTATGAAGCATAAATACAGCAGTGATGGGAAGCTACATACTGGGCAATATAACAAATTGAGCGAGGTTGAAACACGATGAGTAAATCTAATCGTGTTCAATATAAATCAATACTTAATTAATTTAATTTATAAGGGAGGAAATAAAATGAGAAAAAGAATAATTATTTTGGTGTCAATGGTGTTGGTTTTGATTTTTGAAAGCTCAATTTGTTTTGCAGATAATCCAATTGTGCAGACCATTTATACTGCTGATCCGGCTCCTATGGTGTATGATGATACTTGTTACGTGTATACCAGCCATGACGAGGATAAAACAGTCAATGACTTCTATACAATGAATGAGTGGAGATGCTATTCATCCAAAGATATGGTAAACTGGACAGATCATGGTTCGCCGTTGGCTTTCAATACATTCAGTTGGGGACAAGGTGATGCCTGGGCTGGCCAAGTTGTTTACAGGAACGGGAAGTTTTATTTCTATGTACCTTTGACCAGAAAAAACTCCGGAGGTGCAAGAGTAATAGGTGTAGCAGTGTCGGACAGTCCGACCGGGCCATTCACTGATGCTATTGGAAAACCTTTAATAGCAAATAACGGAGCCCAAGATATCGATCCTACCGTGTTTATTGATGACGACGGTCAGGCCTATCTCTATTGGGGAAACGGTAACCTTTATTATGTGAAGTTAAATAACGATATGATTTCTTATTCAGGAGGTATTGTTCAAGTATCACCAAAACCAACAAGTTTTATAGAAGGTCCTTGGTTTTACAAACGAAATAATTTATATTACATGGTATATGCGGGCATGGGTTCGGGAAATGAAGATATACGCTATGCGACAAGCACTAGTCCTACAGGGCCATGGAACTATAAGGGCGTTCTAATGCCTGCTCAAAACAGCTTTACAAACCATCCGGGAGTAATTGATTATAAAGGAAATTCCTACTTCTTTTATCATACGGGTAATTTGCCAGGAGGTGGAAGCTACCACCGTTCTGTTGGCGTAGAACAGTTCAATTACAACAGTGATGGTACAATTCCTAGCATTCCAATAACCAAAAATGGACCTGATCAGATTGGCAATCTAGATCCCTATGTCAAAACTGAGGCGGAAACCATTTGCTGGGGCTCCGGTGTTGAAACGGAAGAGTGTAGTGAAGGCGGAATGAATGTAGGATACATAGAAGATGGTGATTATATTAAGGTAAAAGGGGTAGATTTTGGATCTGGTGCCAAATCCTTTGAGGCAAGGGTAGCCTCAGCAAATAGTGGGGGCAAGATTGAGCTTAGGCTTGACAGTCCAACAGGCACATTGATTGGAACCTGTGATGTTTCAGATACTGGTGGTTGGCAGACCTGGACAACTAAAACTTGTACGGTAAGCGGTGCTACTACCGGAATTCATGACTTATATCTGAAATTTACTGGTGGCAGCAGCTATCTGTTTAATTTCAACTGGTGGAAGTTCAATCCCGACGAAGGCGGAACAATACCCTCGGACGAAACCCTTGGAGATCTGAATAATGATGGAGAAATTAACTCTTTAGACTTTGGAATATTAAGAAAGCATTTACTTGGAATTACTCCTCTTGAAGGAACTGCTCTTTCAAACGCTGATGTGAACAAAGACGGCAATACAAACTCTATCGACTTTGCATTGATGAGAAAATATATATTAGGCATTATATCGTCATTCCTTGAATAAAGTAAAAGGAACTTTCTCCAATACTATCCTTAACATTGGCAATGCAAATGACTATAAAGAGTGAAAATGCAAAACAAGATAAAATTATATACAACCGCTCCTTCAGGTAAGTTAATCTCTGTTGGAGCGGTTTTTGTTTGTCTTAGATATTTAGTTTTGTGGAAGGTTGTGGTAAAATTGTTGTGAATTGATTTGTATTATAAACTGACAACGTAAGAGGTATACCAAGACGCACACTCTTTTAATAGCAGAAAAGGTTGGTGATTCAATTATAGAAAAAGTAATCGGTATAAATATAAGAGATATAAACAAATAATCTATCAGGAGGCATAATTTAATGGTAAATGAAAAAGTGTCTACATCAGTTATAGACAAAAATAAACTTATGGTAGCAACTGCGATCTTTGTAGTTCCTTCATTGTTAATAGCTATTTTTCAACTATTGCTAGCTTGTTCTGTGTATGTTTCAGGTATGGGAATATATGATTTGACGGGAGCAATATCTGCAAAATATGAGCTTGTAATAATATTGATGTATTTATTGATAATAGCATGTTTTTTCCCAATATCAATTGTTTTTTATAAAAGCCATGGTGTTAAGTTACAGAATGAGTTTTTTGCTGATAATAAGTATTTTAAAGATATTGCCTTGGGAGTTGCAGCTGCACTTGTAAGTTTTATTGTATCATTTATAATAGCACATATCATTTTCAAAACGCCAGTATATAGGTATACAAGCTATAATGTTTTATGGCTCAATATACTCGCTTATGTGCTTGTTTCAGGAATTTGTAAGGAAGTTTACTATAGAGGTGTTCCTTTTAGATTTCTGAGAGAGGAGCTTGGTGAATGGCCTGCATTCTTAGTTGCAAATGTATGTTTTACTATATTAGATTGGAATAATGTTGGCTTGTCTTTTGTACTTGGCTTGGTATGGTATTTATTTTATAGGAAAAGGGGATCCCTTATAATACCAATTTTAGGTCATGGGTTATATAATCTTCTCTGTGTTTTGACAGCTATGGGTACATTTAGCTTTTTAGGAATTATACCTATATAAAACAGACATATGACAAAAGTACATATGTACAGATTTAACCTTTACAGTGAGGGGCAAGAAGCAAACATATCTTTATATAAGAGAATAGCTCGTCCCAATAAGAGAAGTAATGTAGTATAATAAATACAGAAAATAACGAATAGGAGTGTTGTACAATGCCAGTACCAAAACCTGAACAAAAATATTCATATGCTGATTACTTGACTTGGGATGAAAATGAAAGATGGGAAATAATAGATGGTGTCCCTCATATGCAAGCTGCACCCTCCAGAGTACATCAAGAAATTTCCGGCGAGTTATACTTGCAATTTGGTACTTATTTGAAAGGTAAACCATGCAAAGTTTATCATGCCCCATTCTGTGTAAGACTGGATATAGAAAAGAACGATACTGATGTTAAAAATGTGGTTGAGCCAGATATTACTATTGTTTGCGATAGTAATAAGCTTGACGAAAGAGGTTGTAAAGGCTCTCCGGAAATGATTGTCGAAATATTATCACCCTCAACAGGAAAAAAAGATAGAGTTGATAAGTTCAATAAGTACGAAAAAGCTGGAGTTATAGAATATTGGGTAGTAGAACCTGACCAGAAGATTGTTAGTGTATTTTTGATGCAGAATAACGGTAGATACGGAAGACCCGAAATGTATACAGAAGAAGATAAAATTAAAGTTTCAATTTTTCCAGACCTTGAAATTGATTTAAAACCAATATTTGAAAAGTCATGATTTACTGCATTCAAAGGCTTATACATTATTGAATAAATGAATTTTAGTATATTGTTTTTAAATTTTATAATTAGTTCTTTTGAAAGGGTAATAACTATGAGATTATGTTTATTAATAACCGCTTCGGCATTTGCATTTTTATTAAGTTCTTGTAATGTCCAAGAGATAACAAAGAAAAATGAAGTTGTAACAACGCAAGAATTATCTAATGATTTTCAAAATACACCGAGCACATCAATAGATATGTCAGCAAATTTCGATAATAGCGGCTTTTGTTATTTGTATGTTCTTTAATTTGGTTTATAAAGAATTTATAGCTAAATCCATTGTTGTTCTTATATTAAGTTCATTAATAATAATTGCTAATAGTACACATATTTATTCGAGGTATAATGCTGTATTAATTCCTATACTAATAAATTGCTCAAACTCTGTGCTGCTTTTTATTCTTAGCGATACTGCCAAAGATAAAGTATTTAAGAACCAATGCTTGCTCTTTTAGGTAAAAAGGAAATTTTTGAAAGGCTTGGAGGATAATATAGTGAACCGGAAAGAAATATGCAGAATGCTGAAACAAATAGATATCGACAAGTTGAAAAACGATGGGCCTACGTCAGTTTTTTTAACTTTTGGTAAAAAGAAAAAAACAGCTACGGTAAAAAGTGACAGAGATTTCATTGTGGTTACAGTTGGAAAATTTATATTAAAAAAGAAGTACAAATTAAAAGAAGCGAATTGAAACTTAACTTCTATCAATAAAAAGAGAAGAATATAATAAGTATACAATGGAGGGTTTTAATGAAATACAAAGGATTTCTAAGAGAAATAGGTCGTATTATTTATGAGTTTTCAACTACTGTGAACTTAAGTAAAAGGGGTATTATAGAACGTACCACCGTTGCTGGTAAAAGACCTAAAACGCGTACGCTAACATTAGTTTTTGTAATTATTATTGTTGCAATGTTGTCGGCATGCTCATTTGCAGACACAAATATTGAAATAGAACCTACCGATACTAATGTTTATACTGCAGCTCCAAATGATGAGCACCAGTTAATACCCTCAAAAGAAGAATTTGAAGCCTCGTTGAAATGGGATGAAAATATACATATTGAGGAAGATGGGTTTTCAAGAAATTATATCTGGAAGGATAATAGATATTTTTATGAATTTTCCAACAAGGATGTTACTATAAATTTTCCTCTAACCGGTGAAGAAGACAGGGATGTTTATAATGTCATTAAGGGCGAAATGCAGGGAGTATTTTACTGGAAGAATACTTATTTTCCTAAATCTAAATCTTATTTAGTTACAAAGCTTATGGATGTAACAGGTGATGGGATTGAAGATCTTTGTGTAGTTATAAGTATAGGTAGTGGAACCGGTGTTTCATTATCTGTAGTACATGTAGTGGATTTAGCTAACATGAAGGAAATACCCATACTTGAACAGAACGATTGTGGTGATTTTACAATGGAAGATGCCATAATAATCCGGGATTTTCTTAAGAAAGAGAAGGGCAAACATGAAGAACTTTTGTTTTTAGATGATAATCCCCAATCAAAGTATTCTATCAGGGGGTTTGAATTATGTGATAATACTATTAAGGTCGATATTGGGATAATTAACTATGAGGAGTTTGTTAGTGGAGTTGCTGTAGGCAGATTATATGGTGAGTATATTTATAATGGGAACGGTTTTACATTGAGCAATCTAAAATATGAAGGGGATAGCAATAGTTCAGTGAATGAAGGTAGTATCAAGCCCAAATCATCTGATGACACAATACAAAAGAACTCTATTGAATCAAATAAAGAATGGTTAAAGTCTGTCAGTTTTGTATCCTCGAAAATAGGATTTATCTCGCTGTTGAATAGTTTTTCAGAAAATTGTCTCTTTAATACTAAAGATGGTGGATATACATGGGAAACAGTAAACAATTCTAATAACCTGTATGCATTATGTTTTGCATCAAACAAGACCGGATATGCGATTGAAAATCTTGGTGAGAATAATGATCCTCAACCGGTCCTTGTTAAAACAGTAAACGGTGGTGTGGATTGGAATATGATTCCGTTTATTGATGGCAAAAAACCAGTAGAAATAAACTGCATAAATGAAAGCATAGTTTTTGTAGCTGCAAGCAATAATGCTAATGGTCTTCTTGGTGGTTCGAAATATGAAGATTCGATATTTGTATCAAATGACGGTGGCAATACATGGAATGAGATTCAAACTCCTAAGGAATTTTGTGGTGAAGGAATGAGTTGGGTTTCACCGGAAGAAGGATATTTAATGGATACTGATCAACCGGGTGCAGGATTGCAGCCAAAGATACTTTATCATACGACCAATGCCGGCAAAAGTTGGGATATTATTGCAAAATCTGATTCAATAGGTCAAAACCCTGATATGCAAAATGCTTTACCCTTAGCTGGTTATCCTAATGGTATTAAATTTTTTAAGAGTGGAACAGGTTATATTGGTTCATTGAGGGCCCCTATTCAGAAAACAACTAATATGGGGAAAACCTTTAATTCAGTTAGCTTCAATGATAATTCTGATGTGAGGCCTGTTCCTTGCTTTATTAGTGAAACCGAAGGATATGATATAAGTACAAACAGTAAACTTTTTCATACTATAGATGGAGGGAGCAGCTGGGTTGAAATCTGGCCTCAACACAACTAAAATTCGGAAACTCTGCATGGATTGAATGCTTTAGGTGTGAATAAATTAAGTTGGATCTAAATTATATATGATTGCTCCAACAGATATGCAATTAGCTGTTGAAGCGGTTTTTATACCTTATGCCCTTGTTTTTTTGGAGGAGCCACATGCACAATTTCCTGTATAGTTAATGTATATTTTACCACAATTTTCACAACGCCATTCGTCTAGCTTAATACTACTGTGCTTATTTTCATTAATATTTTTAATAGTGTTCCAATAACTCTTCTTTCTCTCCCGATCATCTGAAGAGTCATTGTATAATCCATTAAGAATAAGATGATGGTTACTAATTATTGTATACATTGAATATAAAAGTATGTACAATGTAATAACACTGAAGATAGAAACAGTAAATGTCCCAATAGTAACTAGCCAACTTCTTTTGTTATTTGACCTTCACTATATGAAAGATAAATACTGCCCAAAGTACCAAGTAGCAACTGAATTCGGGCAAAGTATTTAATAAAATTCGTCTTTACAAATCAATAAATTTATTATACTTACATTCACAAAAGAAAGCAAGAATTTACTACTTATAGGTTTGTAATTAGATATTTAGTTTTGTGGAAGGTTGTGGTAAAATCATAGTGAATTAATTTGTTTTGTAAAAGATATATACAAAAATCTATCAGGAGACATAATTTAATGGTAAATGAGAAAGTGTCTACACCAGTTATAGATATAATAAATATAAAACATTATACTAGGAGTGTTGTAAAATGCCGTTACCAAAACCAGAACAAAAATATGTATACAGAAGATAAAATTAAAGTTTCAATTCTTCCAGAGCTTGGAATTGATTTAAAGCCAGTATTTGAAAAGTCATAATTTACAAACCCAAAAGTATTGGGAAGCGAGATGGGCACAGAGCAAAAATATGATTTGTTTGAATATACCCCGACAATTCTTTTTTATTGGGATAATGTAAATAAAAAATTCACAATAGACAAAATTAAATCTGGAAAGTATAACTTTAATAATCAAGTTGTAAGTTTCTCATTTACACAGGACGAATTTGTGGATTATTTTGTTGATGAACTAAAGAAAATGGCAATGGAAAGAGATGTTTTAAAACTTGAGTGGCTTAATAATTTTATTGATGGATGTAGAGACTCAAAGGAAAAAGATGGGATAGTTAGGATATTGAAAAATGAGCAAACACAAACCTTTAAGGCAACAGATACGGTAGAAGCAAAAACAACCGAAACAAATAAAGTGAAATTAAGTTCAGATGAGGCATTAGAATATCTTATAAAAAGAAGTGATGATTCCAGACCAAACAAAGGATATTCCTTCGAGGGTGTTGATAGTGAATCGGGATATTATAATTTTTCTTGGTCTAACCCAGGCAAAGGTACTGGAGGAAGTTTTGAAGTTGATCCATACACTGGAGATGTATATAATATGGGGGTTAAAGGGTACAACATGTTTGAAAACTAAGTAAGGAGAAGTTTTATGTACACTGAAAATAGTTAAATCAGTTGTTTTGCTCATTTAGAGGATTTAGTTAATAATTAAAAATAGTGCTCATATATATGAAATTTTATAAAGAGGTGGAATTTATGTTTTATGAGGAGTATGGCAGCAGGGAATTACCAACAATTATAATGCTTCATGGTGGTGGGGTGGTACATAGTTTTTTTAACCAATATATTCTTTCAAATAGATTTCATCTTGTGATTCCTCACTTATATGGAAATGGTAGGGAATCCCATGTCCAATATGATCCTATAGAAAATGTAAAGGCTATTGCAAAAATAATAAACAAAATTGGAAAAAACAAAGTAAGTATTGTAGGATTTTCAATTGGAGCTCAGATCACAATTCCTCTTCTATGCAACTACGAGCATTTATTTAGCAAGGCTATAATGATAAGTCCGTGGCTTATAAAAAGTGAGAAAACTTTGAAAAAATTCTCTAAATTAGCTGCTTTAACTTATCCTATGTATAAGTCAAAATTACTGATGAAGCTACAATTAAAAACGCTTGGATTAAATGAATTACAACTAAATGAATGTATTTCATACTTTCAGGTAATGAAAAAAGAAAACTTACTGGCTTTTTGGAACAATGGAATAAATATTTGTGACTATCCTGAATTTATAAATATTCAAATACCAATGCTTGCTATTACAGGTAAAAAGGAAATTCCTGATATGGCTAAGTCCGTTAAGTACTTAGGCGAAGTCAACCCAAATTGCAAGGTTGAAATATGGGAAAACTATAATCATAATATTCCTTTTAAAAATCCCGAAAGATTAAATAAAACCATAGTTGATTTCCTTAGTTCATAGAATGTTTTAGGGGGGATATAGTGAAAAGAAAAGGTTGTTTTAGAGAGAGGTTAAAAAATAAGATGCTAATTGTTTTAGTTTTATTTATTCTAATTTTCAATATTGAAGCAACCTTCCATGCCTATAAATTCACACATTATTCCAAGAATGAAGATTTGCAACGTACAGATTCAAACAAACTAACTTTAATTGATAAAGTCAAAATCCTAGTATTTGGAGTGAACAACCCAAGACCTAAAAACTTACAAAGTCCAGAGCAACCATTTGAAACAATCTATTTAAAAAGTAACAAGCAAATTGAGTGTTGGAGAATAGTTGCTAATGAGTCAAAAGGTAATGTAGTTTTGTTTCACGGTTTTACAGATGAGAAATCTTCAATGCTTGGAAGGGCGAATGAATTCATAGAATTAGGATATTCTGTGCTACTAGTGGATTTTATGGGTTCTGGAGGCTCTGAAGGAAATCAAACAACTATAGGGTATTATGAGGCAGAAGAAGTTAAAACTTGTTATGAATATTTAGTACAAAATAATGAAAAGAATATTTATCTTTATGGCACCTCAATGGGAGCTGCAGCAATACTTAAATCAATAAAAGACTTCGATTTAAAGCCTGCAGGTATCATTCTCGAGTGTCCATTTGGGACAATGTATAAGACAGTTGCTAATCGTTTTACCAACATGGGCGTTCCTCAAATTCCTTTTGTGCCGTTATTAGTTTTTTGGGGAGGCTTGGTAAATGGATTTTGGGGATTTTCACATAATCCAGTAGATTATGCTAGTTATGTAAGCTGCCCTACATTGCTGTTATCGGACAGGCTATTTGTCAGTAACTTGGACAAGATAAATTGCAGGGAAAATAAAAAGAAAAAAGCAGGTACATATGACCTGCATAAACTAAAATTCCGGATAGCATAATTCATCTGCCAATA
>JAEZUI010000015.1 GCA_023421115.1 Bacillota bacterium
CACAAAGCCTGTTTAACGGGTCGTATTTGTATTTATATTCATTATCTCTCCAATCTACAGTCCTTATAAGGTTGCCATTTAGGTCATAATCATATGTCGTGTCATGAACTACGCCTCCTGCAGTCACTGTAGAGTATTTCATCCTGTCAAGCTCATCATACTGGTAAGTTGTCTGTACACTGTTTCCATCTGTAGTAGAAATGGTATTGCCGTTTTTGTCATAGCTTGTATTAATTGTTATCGCTTCATCTCCATTATATCTCTGTTGGCACTGTGTTTGAACCCTTGAACTTACTATATTGTATGAATACAGGTCACATATATCATCCGAGGTGTCATTTGGCGTATCCATCATATTTTGTACATAGACCATATTTCCAAGATAATTATATTGCATTATCTTCTGCGTTGATGTCAAAGTTCCTCCTACCTCATAAGGTTCTATTGCTTTTGACAGTTTGCCGAAGTTGTTGTACTCATATGTAGAGGTATATTCCGTTCCTCCTTTGCATGAGGTATATTCAATAAGGTTTCCTTTTAAATCATATGTACTTTCTTCAATAACTCCGCTGTTGTCAGTCAAATTAACTGTCTTTGTCACCTTGTTTGCTTTTATTATGCTTCCTTCAAGCACATTATCGTATTCATAGGTCACTATAGCTCCGACCGCAGCATTTTCACTCATTGTCGAGCCTGGCGGAAGTAATCCTGCTGCTATATAGGCTGCTATTGCCGTTTCTTGCTGTGTTGTATCACTTTTTACTGTCTTTTGTGTAATTACTCTTCCTAAAGTGTCATACGCATATTTTACAGTAAACGGCAAATACCTTTGCTTATTTTCATGGTCAAGCTTGCTCAAAAGCTTACCCTGTGGAGTATATTTATACTCTGTTACATTTGATTCCTCATCCGTTTCAGTCAGCATATTGTTATTTTTGTCATAAGTATACTGCTTGTAGGAGTCTAAATTTGAAGTAGACCAGGTTGAATTTGCGCTGTTAAATACGTACTCTTCTCCGTCAAATCCACTTCTTGTGATTCTTCCAAATTTGTCATATGTATAATAGTTATAGTTTGAGCATATGTATGATGGCGCTAAATAAGGGAAAATCACTACTTCCATACTTTCTGTATAATTATTTGGCGATACATCCCCAATCTTTCTTCCTGCATAGTCATACCAGTTCAAAGTTATACTATCTTTCTCTACATAGCTTTCAGAAGTCTCATCATAAACAGTTACAGTGTCAATTACTTTTCTATTAAGCCCTCTCCAATCATAAGTGTATAATGTTGT
Organism: Bacillota bacterium; assembly: GCA_023421115.1. Classification (GTDB taxonomy): domain Bacteria; phylum Bacillota; class Clostridia; order Acetivibrionales; family Acetivibrionaceae; genus Acetivibrio. The sequence continues at coordinate 1,298 of JAEZUI010000015.1, forward strand.
AAATCCTTTTGCATCTGTCTTTACCAAGGGATTACCCTGTGCATTTAACGTCCATGAGGTCGTTTCGTTGTAGCTACCATAATACCCCGTTGTACTTTGACCGATAAGTCTATTCAGATTGTCATAGGTATAAAATTCCATTCTCATATATATAGGCTCACTTGAACTTGTTTTGTTTCCGTTCTTGTCATAAGAATTGAATTTATATATTGTCTGTGTATCTGTAGATGAATGGCTATAACCGTAAATATCCCCTCTACGCACATAAAGCTTTTCAGTATCTGGCTTCCCAAGATAGTTGTTCGTATATTCTGTAGTTATTTTGCTGCTATCATTTGTAAATTCTTCAATTTTCTTAACATTACCTGCTCCGTCATAATAATACTTTTTCTTTTCCCCTGTCATACCTATAGAGGTCATAAGCTTATTGTTCAAGTAATATTCATTGTTCGATTTATAAAATCCCGTATCAATCGAACTGCTGTGTATAGCCTCCCTGTTATTCAAAAAATTCCCTGAACTTACTTTATCTACTTTGACTGCTTCATTTACCAAATTGCCCGAATCATCATATACCATTCTTTTATAAGTATATAAGCTTGTCGCTCCAATTGTACCCTCACACGGTATCCATATATGTACAGGCCTTTTCTGAGTGTCATAAAAATAGTATGTGGTAAAACCCTCTCCATCTGTTGTACTTTTAATTGTTCCATCATAGTTGTATTCGGTTGAAGTTTCTATTTCTCCCGGTCCCGGTTCCTTAACGGTTTCTAAAAGCCTTCCTGCATAATCATACTTACTTGTTTCTAATAATCCTCCCATAGTATTCAAAATTGTTGTGTGCTGCACTACACTATAGTAATTATTCTGTGATATGTATTCAGGTGAGAGATATTTGAATAACTCCAATGTGTTCTCCGTTTTCCCATAAGGTGTCGCACTTAATCTAATAATTCTGTCTTTGGAATCATATTCATAGCTGTATACAGTACAATCCGTTCCACCTTCCAAGTTCAAATCAGGTTGGGTTTTTGTGAGAATGTTTCCATTTTCATCATAAGTGTACTCTTTAACATTCCCCTCTACATCGGTTTCTCTTGTTATTAGGCTTGTCCCGTCCTTATACTGATATCTGTAACCAACTGTTGTATCGCTATATGAGTGTGATGATATATTATCATCGGTTGAGTCGTACAAGTTAGGTGTTATTTTTTGAATTAATCTTCCTGCAAGGTCATACACATATCTCTCTACACTTTTATTTCCTGCTGTACTTAACGAATCACTATCACACAATGTTTTCCTTTCAAGTCTTCCATTATTGTCATATTCATACCATGTAGACATGTATGTAGTGTAACCGTTAAAAAGTATCTTTTCACTTTCTATCAACCTTGAGGAATTATATGTATACTCCACACTATTACCTTCAGCATCGGTTATATTCTGAAGCATTCCGTCAGTGTAATAGCTATAACTTGTTTCTACTTCATTCCCACTGTTTGCCGTTGAATAATATTCTGGCTCTATAATGTATTCAATTTGTCCGTCTGATCTATATCCATATGTAGTAATAAAAGAGTTTGTACTATTAAGACTGCTTAATTCAGGATAAGGAGATGAGGTAACCTTCGTCCTTAAAACATACTTTTCCTCAAGAAGTCTTGAATCATTATAGTTGTAGTACGTATAGCTGCCCTCTTCATCTTTTTCCCATTTGAGTAAATTCAATCTTGCCTCGTCAGTATAGTAGGCATATTCCTTTTCCGACCCGTCAGGATTAGTAACTTTCGCTATATTCCCATAGTTATCTCTTTCATATCTTGTCTTGTTTCCGTAAATATCCGTCTTGCTCTTTATTTCACTATATTTATTGATATAAAAATTAGTCTCAACCTCTTCAGTAAAATACTCAACAACAGTGCTTGCTCCATCATTCTCAATTATCTCGTTAATAGAATAATTCTCGTCAAACCTGTCCACTGTTGTTCTTGTCTTTCCGTTTATTGTACTGACTGTGGTTGTTTCACCAGGCTTGTATGTATAGCTTGATACTTTCCCATACATATCAGTGTGCTGCACAATTCTCCCAGCATCATTGTATACTACATGCTCAATATTATGCTGAATTTTCGAACCATTTTCAATTTTCTCTGTAAGCTTCACATATTCAAGTGCTCCATCATCAGCATAATAATTGTATTCATATATTTCATTCTCATTTGCATCTTCTACTATTTGCACCTTACCATAGCTGTCTAATGTATATGTTATCGTTCTGCTTGTCACTGTATCTGTTGCAACTATCTCAGTTGAAGACGGATAACTTATTTGAATTGCTCTGGAAGTTTGGTCCGTTATTGTGTTAATTCTTCCATCACTTAGGTGTCCGATAGTGATTGTGTTACCGCAATAGTCTTTTACATAACTTAAAAGATATTTATTGTTTATTTTACTGAATCCATAACGTGTTCTGTCCTTTAATGTCATCTCAAAGCTGTCACTTCCCTGAAAATATGAAAGTTCCGCCCTTGAATCCTCACCTTTATACACCTTCGAAGGTGTTTGGGTTGGTATAGGTGTTGGGGGTGCAGTACTGCTTGGCGAAGGACTAACCTGTGTAAAATTCAACATTCTTCCATCCGGCATATATACTCCAGCAACATCATTGGCTGTCTCCACACTTCCTTCATAACTGAATGTCCACCCAGTCCCCAGCATTCCATCTTTTTTATTTTTTGAGTTGTACGTCCTACCAATTTTCATATCTAATCCTACTCCAGATATAACCAGGTCTGTATATGACCTTCCGAAGCTTCCTGTAGGAGTGTAAATGCCATCAACACCAAAATATCGTTCGTTGTTTTCAAGTTGTATTAAGTGCTGGTAAAACGTAGAAACGGCTCTCTCTGAAGGATCAAAAGTATATTTTGTTATTGGTTTGTTTATCCCTAAATATTTAAACTTTGACAAAGTATCTGACCCGTTAAATGTAATAGTCGTTTGTCCTTCTAAATCCAAACCGTTCAGATATACTTTATGAGTTCCTTCAGGCTGGAAATTATTTATTCCATTTACTTGAAAAACGCTTCCTACCACTTGAATTATACCATCATACAAATAACTACTGTTGTGCATTACAGAAGTATTAAAATAAAATCCTATCTTAACATAGATATAATCATCTGACTGAAGCATTTTAAGAGTTGAATTCCCTTGAATTGTATAAGCACCCATCACAATAAGTTTTCCACTATTCAAAGTAACTTCAGAACTATTTCCCTGGGTGTAGCTTCCATACACTTTTAGCATATTTCCATTCAAATTTAATGTTCCTCCATTAACACTTAAGTCTCTGGCATAAACGTAATTGTTTTGCAGTGTCATGTCCGATGTTATCGGTTGATCGCCACATATTACCGTTATTGCATTACTGTCGGACGACTCCACCTCATCATTACCTTCAATTTTATATGCTCTAACAGTAAAAGTATTTGTACCTGTGATTGTTCTCTCATACTTTTCCTCTGTAGTTGAAGCTTCAGGTTCACCATTCATATATACATTGTACCCATCTGCACCTTCCGATGGCATCCATGTCAATATAAGTTCTCCACCGTCTACAGTTGCATTTATCACCTCAGCATCAAGGTCATAGGGGGCATTTACAATTTCTGTTGACAATAATGGTGTTAGCATAGTAGAAGAATTTAATACTTGTGATATGCCACTAGTATTTTCCTCTATCTCTTCACGATATTTTTTCTTTGTCTCTTCAATGATACTCTTTTCTTTTTGCTGATTTCTAGTAATCATTTTCTTCTGGCTTTCTCTATCATTTTCTACCTTACTCTTAAATTCCGAATACAACTTCGAAATTTCCTTTTCACTCATCTTTGTTTTGACCATACCTTCGCTTAGATCAATTGTAGGCCTAAAACCTCCTGCATCCGATGATTCTGCAAAAACCGAAAATGTTAGTACTTGCAATAAAAACGCCATTAGTGTAACCATTGCCATAACCTTTTTCATCTCTTACTACCTCCATTTTCTAATTATGTTTTTTTGTATATATTTTTACAAACAACACACATTATATATAATTAATCCATGTTTGTAAACATAATTTGTTAACTTCACTCATATTTTACAAACAAGCTAACAAGGGACTGTCACACATTGAAGTGCGACAGTCCCTTGTTTAATATATATCATAAACATAATCTAATCCCTAGCCAGTTACTTTTGCGGAACCTATAAAGTACCCTTCTCACTCAAATCATTAATGACGTTCACCTTATAAATACCCTTTGCCAGAGTGTATAGAGCATCGTTAAATATCAACAAACAATTGATGAATTCTTATATCTTCACATAATTCCGGATGAAATGACAGACCTATTTGATTTTTGTACCTTACAGCAACGATATTGCCATCAACTCTTGACAGTATATCTACCCCATCGGATACATCTTCAATATAAGGTGCCCGGATAAATTTCATAGGAACCCTACCCAATCCCTTCATCTCCTCTTGGGCAAAGAAACTGCCCAACTGTCTCCCATAGGCATTCCTCTTTACCTTAACTGGAAGAGTACCAAAATAGGTATGATCATCATTACTTATACTCTCGGCCAAAAGAATCAGGCCCGCACATGTTCCCAATACAGGGAGACCATCACTTATTCTCTCACGGAGTTCATCAAACATATCCAATTCTTTGAGCAATTTTCCCTGTACCGTACTTTCACCACCTGGTAATATCAAGCCGTCAAAACTACTGGACAAATCTTTTCTCTGACGAAGTTCAAGGGTATCTATCCCCATACTGTGAAGCACTTTTTCATGCTCGATAAAAGCCCCCTGAACTGCCAACACTGCTATTCTCATCTTTATTTGCCCCTCTCAGCCATAAGAAGCTCTATCTCCTGTTCATTAATTCCCACCATAGCTTCTCCTAAGTCCTCTGAAAGTTCTGCCAGCATTTTATAGTCATTATAATTTGTTACTGCCTTTACAATTGCATTAGCTCTTTTCTCAGGGTCTCCTGATTTGAAAATACCCGAACCTACAAATACCCCTTCAGCTCCTAACTGCATCATTAGTGCTGCATCTGCCGGTGTTGCCACTCCTCCTGCAGCGAAATTCACCACTGGAAGCCTTCCCTTTTCGTAAACATATTGTACCAGTTCGTAAGGTACTTGCAGCTCTTTTGCTTCGTTAAAAAGCTCGTCTTCACGCATCGAAACAATTTTTGAAATTTGGCGATTCATCATTCTTATGTGGCGAACTGCCTGGACAATATCTCCCGTGCCCGGCTCACCTTTTGTTCTAATCATGGAGGCACCCTCATTAATTCGTCTTAAGGCCTCCCCTAAATCTTTAGCTCCGCACACAAAAGGCACTTTGAACTTTGTTTTATCAATATGGTATACATCGTCTGCCGGCGACAGCACTTCACTTTCATCTATGTAATCAATTTCAATCGCTTCAAGTATGTGTGCCTCTGCAAAATGACCAATACGGCATTTGGCCATAACCGGTATCGATACCGCCTCTTGTATTCCTTTTATCATCTTAGGATCACTCATTCTTGACACTCCACCGGCTGCTCTTATATCCGCCGGAATTCTTTCTAGTGCCATTACCGCACAAGCTCCTGCTTTTTCTGCAATTTTAGCCTGTTCTGCGTTGGTGACATCCATAATCACACCGCCTTTTAACATCTGGGCAAGTTCTTTATTCAATTCATATCGTCTCTGTTCCATATCCATTTTCCCTTCTTTACAAAAATAATTAATACTATTATAATTTAATGTGACCATATTGAAATACCCATTTCAAATATATTCAGAATGGTCAGATTGAGAGGTTTGTTATTATGTTGACATATTCCTTTGCTTCCATAGGGTCAGATAGCCTTTATCAACACTTATATAAATGTATAAAGAACGATATATTACAGGGCATTTTGACGCCCGGTGCAAAAATACCCTCTAAGCGTAGTTTTGCAAAGAATCTGAACATAAGCACCATCACCATTGAAAATGCTTATGCACAGCTTATGGCTGAAGGTTATATCTATTCCATACCCAAAAAGGGATATTTCATATCCGACATTACAAATTCCATACACTCAAAAGTAAAATTAAAGTCTGAAAATATCGCCGCTGCTGCAAATACTTCAGCCTACTTTGCTGACTTTTTGAGCAATAGTACCAATCATGCCAACTTTCCTTTTTCAATATGGGCTAAAATAATGAGAGAGCTGATTTCGGAAAATAGTGAAGAGCTGATGACCAATCCCCCGTGTGGTGGGATATTAGAATTAAGACAGTCAATTGCCGATTATTTGCATGAATTCCGTGGAATGAAGGTCTCTCCAAAGCAAATAATAATCGGTGCTGGCACAGAATACTTATATGGACTTCTTATTCAATTGTTAGGGCATGATAAAACCTTTGCGGTTGAAGACCCGGGTTATAAAAAAATTGCTCAGATTTACTTAAGTAATGCCGTCAAATGCCAGTTCATACCTATAGATGAAAACGGTATCAATATCACAGACCTCGAAGAAAGCAAATCGGATATTGTGCATATATCTCCTTCCCACCATTATCCGACAGGTATTGTAACACCAATCAGCAGACGTTATGAATTATTGAGCTGGGCTTCAAAATCCGATTCGAGATATATTATCGAAGATGATTATGACTGTGAATTTCGCCTACTGGGTAAACCCATACCCGCCCTTCAAAGCATTGATGTTATGGAAAAGGTCATATACATGAATACGTTTACAAAAAGCCTTGCATCAACTATTAGAATAAGCTATATGGTATTGCCGGAACACTTATTGGAAAGATTTTATTCAAAACTCGGTTTTTATTCCTGTACAGTTTCAAATTTTGAACAATACACACTTGCAAAATTTATTAAAGACGGATATTTTGAAAAACACATAAACCGTATGCGTAATTTTTACCGTAACCAGAGGGACCTTATTTTACAGTGCATAAAAAACAGCCCTCTCTCCTCATATGTTACTATTAAAGAAGAAGACTCCGGGCTGCATTTTCTTATGAATATAAAGACTTCCCTATCTGATGATACCCTTATCCAAAGAGCAGAACAGGAGGGCTTACGCATTTCCTGTCTGTCTCAATATTATCACAACACTGCCTCTAATGCCGAACATACATTAATCATAAACTACTCGGGCATTGAATCAAATAAGATCGAGGAGGCAATACACCGCTTAAGCAAATGTATATAAACTCATATTATCCTTTAAAGATCCTGATATAAAGCAGTAGATATATATCTTTCACCGGTGTCAGGAAGCAAAGCAACAATGACTTTCCCTTTATTCTCAGGTCTTTTTGCTATCTGAGCAGCCGCAAAAACCGCTGCTCCCGAGGATATTCCAACTAAAAGTCCCTCTGTTTTCGAAAGCTTTCTTGATGTATCAAAAGCATCTTCATTTCTTACCGCATATATTTCATCTACTACATCTTTGTTAAAGTTATCAGGAACAAAACCTGCACCAATTCCCTGTATTTTATGAGGACCTTTGTTCCCTCCCGATAAAACTGCCGAATCAGTAGGCTCAACAGCAATAATCTTAACACCGGGCTTGCGCTGCTTGAGCACTTCTCCAACGCCAGTTATTGTTCCTCCAGTGCCTACTCCTGCAACAAATATATCCACTGAGCCCTCGGTATCTCTCCAGATTTCCTCTGCTGTTGTTTTTCTGTGTACTTCTGGATTGGCAGGATTATTAAACTGCTGAGGTATATAGGAATTCTTCTCTTGTGCCGCCAACTCCTCAGCTTTTTTAATTGCTCCTCCCATTCCCTCTGCTCCTGGAGTAAGTACCACCTCAGCTCCTAATGCTTTTAAAAGATTTCTTCTTTCAATGCTCATAGTCTCAGGCATTGTAAGTATTAGCTTATACCCTTTCGCTGCTGCAACAAAGGCCAGTGCAATCCCTGTATTACCGCTTGTAGGCTCAATTATAACAGTATCTTTATTTATAAGCCCTTTTTCCTCTCCATCTTTTATCATTGCATAACCAATTCTATCCTTTACACTAGATGCAGGATTAAAATATTCCAATTTTGCTATTAGTCTAGCTTCAAGCTTATTTTCTTTGTTGTAATTGGATAACTCAAGCAATGGAGTATTTCCAATTAAATCAGTTAGATTCTTTGCTATTTTTGACATTTTACCGCCTCCATATTATATTCTCGTTAATACTATTTTCATAAAACTTGTAATTACTCCGCTGCCTTTTTAAGAGCCTGTTCAAGGTCACAAATCAAATCCTCTGCGTCTTCAATTCCAATCGAAAGCCTTATCTGGTCAGGTGTTACCCCCGCTGCCTTCTGGTCCTCTTCTGATAACTGCGCATGCGTTGTTGAAGCTGGATGTATAACAAGGGATTTAGCATCGGCCACATTAGCCAAAAGTGAAAAAATTTCAAGACTCTCTATGAATTTCTTTGCAGTCTCAATTCCACCCTTAATACCAAAGGTAAATATTGAACCACAGCCCTTAGGAAAATACTTCTTTGCAAGTTCATAATACTTGCTTCCCTCAACACTAGGATAGTTAACCCATGATACCTGCGGATGGCCTTTTAAAAACTCAACTACCTTTTTAGTATTTGCAACATGTCTTTCAACTCTCAAAGAAAGGGTTTCTAAACCCTGGAGCAAAAGAAAAGAATTAAACGGACTAATTGACGCTCCTGTGTCTCGTAAAAGCTGAACTCTGGCTTTAATTATATACGCAAGAGGTCCTAATGCTTTGACATACTCTAAGCCGTGATAACTAGGGTCCGGCTCCGTGAGTTCGGAAAATCTTCCGCTTTTTTCCCAATCAAACTTACCCGAATCAACAATTACTCCACCTATGGACGTACCATGTCCCCCAATAAACTTCGTAGCTGAATGTACAACTATATCAGCTCCAAATTCAATAGGTCTAATAAGATAAGGCGTCCCAAAGGTATTATCAACTATAAGTGGCACACCTTTTTCATGTGCAATTTTAGCCACAGCTTCTATATCAATTATATTAATTCCGGGATTCCCGATAGTCTCAATAAAAACAGCCTTTGTCTTCTCATTAATAGCCTTTTCAAAGTTTTCCGGTTGATCCGGATTTACAAAAACAGTCTTTATACCAAGTCTTGGTAAGGTTGCAGAAAACAGATTATAAGTACCTCCGTAAAGCGTACTCGCAGCAACAATTTCATCACCACTTCCTGCAATATTAAGTACCGCATAAGTAATAGCTGCCGACCCTGATGCAACCGCTAAAGCACCTACTCCGCCCTCAAGTGCGGCTATTCTCTGTTCAAATACATCGCTGGTAGGATTCATAATCCTAGTATAAATATTCCCCGATTCTTTTAGTGCAAAAAGGTTTGCAGCATGTTCAGAATTGTTAAACACATATGAAGTTGTCTGATAAATCGGAACCGCTCTTGACCCTGTAGCCGGATCAGGTTTCTGCCCTGCATGCACCTGAAGGGTGTCAAATTTTAGTTTTCTTTCGCTCATAACAAAGCCTCCTTATAAATATAATTTATCCTATCACTTTAGTCGTATTTATAATATAAAATTATTATATAATTTTAATTAACCTTTCATAATCAAATGTATTATTGAACTAAATATAATACATTGTATCCTCAACCCCAACCATCTTCCAATAATTGTCTACAAGATCCTCTAATGTAAGTGAATCTGCCAAATCATTCAAAGCTTCATTCATCTTATCCCATACGCATACTCTTATACAGTGTTGTATGCTTGTTTCATTTTCATTAGAGCTTTCTACTTTCTCATCGGTGACTGAAAGAGGACCTTCTAAAGCTCTTAAAATGCGCCCAATCTTTATATCCGAAGGAGCTTCAGCTAAAATATACCCACCCTGTGCACCTTTAACACTTTTAACCAAGCCCGATTTTCTCAAAACAGAAAAAACTTGTTCTAGATAATTTGTGGAAATTCCTTGTCTTTCTGCAATAGAACACAGTGCAACATGTTCTCCCTTTGCATTGACTGCAAGATCAACCATTGCCCTAAGTCCATATCTTCCCTTAGTTGAGAATTTCATTTAGCTCACCTCCTTTTTCCGACTATTCCTATATGTTTTATATTATATTATCAAACATTCTCTTTTGTCAATACGAATTAAATATAATATTCAATTTTATTTTCTTCAATAGCCTTATTATTTTGGTAGCATTGAACCAAGTCTTCAATAGTAATTGAGTTTACCACGTTGTTTAGTGTATTCATAACACTTTCCCAAAATCCAAGAGTTTCACATCTTGCGTACCTTTCACATATAGGCTCTTTTTTATCCATAATACAAGCTACAGGTGCTAAAGGACCTTCAAGTGCAGTCAATACATCGCCTACAGCTATTTGTGAAGAATTCCTTGCAAGTACATATCCACCCTGCGCTCCTCTAACACTTTCAACAAATCCTGACCGTCTTAGTATTAAAAATATCTGTAAAATATATGCTTCAGACCTCCCACATCTTTCGGCTATACTTTTTAAATTTACGCATCCTTCCGATGAATGTATAGCAAGGTCAACCAGTGCTTCCAACCCATACCTGCCCTTTGTGGAAATCTTCAATTTCATCACTCCAATTTAAAAGAATTGTATATAATTGTGGTCTGCAGACTCTAAAGTTGCAGACCACCACTTCTTTTCCCATTGTAAATTTCTTATTTGATTTGAGCCAAATCATAGGGTGTTTCCTGATATACATGATAGTTAAGCCAGTTTGAAAACAGGAGATTTGAATGACCTCTCCATTTCACAATCGGCGGCTTGCTTGGATCGTCATCAGGGAAGTAATTTTTCGGAACCTTAATATCAAGCCCTCTTAAAACATCCCTATCATACTCTGCTTTTAATGTACACGGATCATATTCCGAATGACCCGTCACAAAAATCTGCCTTCCGCCATCTGTCTTAATTATATATATTCCTGCCTCTTCAGAGTCTGAAAGAATATCAAGTTCACTAACATTTTTGACATCTTCAATCCTAATTTCAGTGTGCCTTGAATGAGGAGCAAAGAATGAATCATCAAACCCCCTCAAAAGCATTGTATTAGGCTTGTAAATGCGATGTTCGTACACACCAAACATCTTTTCCTTTAAAGGATACTTTTTAATTCCATAATGGTGATACAAGCCAGCCTGTGCTCCCCAACATATATGAAAGGTAGAATGCACATTAGTAAGACTCCAATCCATTATCATTTTAAGCTCATCCCAGTAGTTTACCTCTTCAAATTCCAACTGTTCAACAGGTGCCCCGGTAATTATCAGACCGTCAAATTTCTCATCCTTAACCTCATCAAAGGTCTTATAGAAATCTGTCAGATGCTCCTCGGAAGTATTCTTTGATATATGAGTCTTCGGATGCAATAGCTCTATTTCCACCTGAATTGGTGTGTTTCCTATTAGCCGGAGTAGTTGAGTCTCTGTAGCGATCTTAGTTGGCATCAGATTCAATATGGCAATTTTCAATGGTCTAACATCCTGATGTATTGCCCTTTGTTCGTCCATTATAAATATATTCTCATTCGTCAATGTTTCTTTAGCCGGTAAACTTGCCGGTATTTTTATTGGCATACTTCAACCCTCCTGTAAGAATTTCCAATACATCTGTTTTCCTATAGATTTACTCATATTATTTGTTTGCTATTATAACATATATATTATACAAAAGTAAATTGCATAATAAAACTAAGGTGAATATAATAACTGTGAAGAAAAAAACACCAAACTATAGGCGCATTTTTCACATTCACCACCACCCTATTACCCCCAATTAAAGCATTAACCTGTTTTAGTGTCAAATGACGCAATTACTTGACCTGAGCATTAGAAGCTGTTTCCGAAAGCTTGATAATTTGAAGCAAAAATGCCACGGACGGCATTTTTAGCGTCTCGCGACAGGATGTCGCATAGACGCGTGCGAAAATTATCAAGCTGAGGCTACAGCTTCTTTGCGAAGGTCACGTAATGGAGTCGTTTGACACTAAAACAACAGGTACTCTTCCTCTATTTATGTTATATATTATTTATACCCGATTTTAATGTCCGCAATATTATAAGATTGCTTAGGAACGATTAAAATATAAGTTCCAACTCTGGGATAACGAAAAAACTTGATTTGATAATGTTCTGTCAATATGAGAATAGGAAGTTATTTTTTCGTTATCCCTTAT
>JAEZUI010000032.1 GCA_023421115.1 Bacillota bacterium
CATTGGCAGATGAATTATGCTATCCGGAATTTTAGTTTATGCAGGTCATATGTACCTGCTTTTTTCTTTTTATTTTCCCTGCAATTTATCTTGTCCAAGTTACTGACAAATAGCCTGTCCGACAACAGCGATAAAACTACTTTAAATTGTTTTTCTTCCATTTTTTTAAACTCCTTTTTTATTTATTCAGTACCTATAAACAGGCACAAAAAAACACCATAGATATTACCTTGTCTAGAAAATCGAAAATAGGGTTGATTTTTTAATTTAACCTTGATTAAAACTACATACAAAATCCTTACTGATAAGAACCTTATATCTGGTTTTAAGGATAAACCAATATATATTCACATATTCAATTGTAGTAAAATTGTAGTATTTTCCTGATTTATTCCTGTTTCACCACTCTAAACCCTTACAGAAAGCGACTTTCAACGCATTAATACATATTTCTCTTAATCAGTGGGCCCTGGGTTCGAATCCCCGATGGCGCACCAACAACAAAAAAGCTTCCAAGGTTTAGACCGTGGAAGTTTTTTTGTTGTCCTTCTTTCAAACAAAACGCTTATTTTTTTCCATACATTACCACGAATTTATTTTTCAATACGGATCATAATAATAGCGTAGGGTTCATGATGATCGAGCCAAGATTGTTATAAGGTCAATAAAGGCTTTATAACAGTCGGCCAAAGGTTAATACCGGGTTTCGCCTGTTTTATTGGCGCTAAGGCTCGATATTAGCCGGCGGGCAGAGTATTATATGTTCTGTAAGGCTATATTGTAGTAACCATTGTTATTGCAGTATGGTTGATAGGGATGTATAATATTCGAGCTAAGATTATTAGGGGTTTCACAGGCATTAATTGCTATTGACATTAGCCTACCGACTGGTGCGGTAGTCCCTGTGACATAAGCTTTGACGTTGGAGGTTTGTTGCAGTCGAAAGATTGCAGCAGGCTTCTAAGAGATTCCTAGTAGCCGAGCAAAGGTTGATATAGGTTCTGTAAAGCTTTATAACAGTCGAAAGATTGTTATAGGGTTGTCAGGAATTTGTATCAGCCGGAGTTAAGATCATTATGGGCTCTACTTATTATTTAATTTTTTAAACGCAACATCGGGTACATTCGTTATTATTCCGTCTACTCCAATGTCAGCTAACTTTTTCATTTCACTTGGTTCGTCTACTGTATACGTATTTATTATTAAATTGTCTTTAACAGCAATTCTTTTTACATCCCTAGTGACATTTTGATACCATGGATGGATTGCATTCATTTTAAAGAATTCAGCAAACAAAATTAGCCTTTTGGTAGATGAAGAATATAAAATACCTGTTTGTATATCCTTATCTATTCTTTTCATTTTCAAAAGACTCAAAGTGCTAAAGGAAGACACAATAGTCCTATCCCTTAGATCAAATTTAGCTATTAACCCTGCAACCTTTTTCTCAATCGAATTAAATTGTAGCCATTCCTTTTTTATCTCTACATTAATCAACCCTTTATAATCCTTTAAATAGTTAAAAACCTCTTCTAAAGTACAAATACGCTCATTTTTGAATTCTTTTGAAAACCAACTTCCAAAGTCTAGTTCTTTTAGTTGTTTTAATGTCAGCTTCTTCACTTTACCATTTCCATTACTTGTTCTGTTTACAGTTAAGTCATGAATTACAACCACATGACCATCCTTTGAAAGTTGTACATCAAGCTCAATGCCATCTGAATTCATTTGGACTGCTTTTCTAAAAGCACTCAATGTATTTTCAGGTGCATAAGCTGATGCTCCTCTGTGCGCTATAATTAGTGGCCTGTTCATATCTTGCCCCCATGTAACATATTTTTAATATAAGATACTATTGATGAAAAACTCTAAATCAAAATTTTAAAAGAAGTTTTTCATCTAAATTAGATAACGTTTAAGTACTATATAAATTTAACTTTAGTTCACGTTATCTATACATATTATTCCTTCAGAATAACTTAGGTGATATCTTCTTATAACTGTTTTTATTTAACTGAACATCACTACAAAATAATCATCGGCAATTGGTTTGAATTTTCTTAAGGCAATTAACCAATAATCTTTGGTTCATCATAACAGTAATACACCTTAAAAATAATTAGAAAACATAGTTGCCAAACCTAAGAAAATTGAAAAGCCCAAAACATCGGTAAAAGTTGTAACAAAAACCGACGAAGCCAATGCAGGATCAACACCACACTTCTTTAACACCACCGGGACAAAATAACCGGCAAAGGTAGCAGCTATCATATTAAGAAGCATTGCAGTGCCAAGGACAAGCCCAAACACTAGACTCTTTTCGATTATAAACCCTAAAGCCGCAGCAGCAAACCCAATCGCCATTCCAGTAACTATTCCCACCCCAATTTCCTTAAATAAGACCTTCTTTGAATTCTCAAAAGTAAGCTCACCTAATGCAATTGAACGCACAATAATAGTCAACGTCTGCGTTCCGGTATTCCCACCCATTCCTGCAACTATAGGCATAAATGCTGCAAGGGCAACAATTTTTTGAATTGTACCTTCGAACAAGCTTACCGTTAAAGAAGCCAAAAGTGCCGTAAAAAGATTTACAAACAACCAAGGAAGCCTTCTCTTAACTGAATTCGCTATATCCCCCTGTATCTTTTCACCTTCACTTATACCGGCCAATCTATAAATATCTTCCGTGTCCTCATCCCTTACAACCTTTATAATATCGTCAACAGTTATTATTCCTATCATTTTTTCCTCTTCATCAACAACAGGAATTGTCAAGAAACCATACTTTTCAAAAATATGACCTACTTCTTCCTGATCCATATCCACATTCACTCGGATTACATTTTCATTTATTATCTGAGATACCACCACATCAAAATTACTTATTACAATATCTCTTAACGACACAACACCCTTTAGCTTCTCTTCATCATCTAGTACATACACATAATAGGCAGTCTCGGCTTGTGGAGCCTCCTTCTGCAAATACTTTAAAGTTTCTCGGATAGTCATATTTTGCTTTATAGCTATAAACTCCGTTGCCATTATACCACCGGCAGTGCGTGGATCGTAACTTAGGAGTTGTTTAACCAGCTTAGCATCATCATCATCAATTCTGACTAGAAGTTCGTCAGCTTCCTCAGGAGTAACCGTCCCAAGCAAATCAACAAGCTCATCGGAAGACATTTCACTCATTATCTTCGCCTTTAAGGGATCGGGAAAAAGCTGAAGCAGTTCTGCTTTTTCATCATCCTGGGCTTGATCAATAACTGCTGCCAATATTTGTTCTGGAAGTTTTTCAAGTAACTCTGATTTGTCCTCTTCATATATTCTTATGGCATCGAGCAAATCTTCCGGATGTAAATCTTCCAATATCTCGGAAATTTTGTCTTTGTCGGAATTTAACACAATATCAATGAGTTCTTTTCCCTTAATATCTTTATACAAACTATTACCTCCCCCCTACAAATTTATATATATACTTCATATTATACAATTCTTCTCAAAATGTTTTTTTATTTAGCAAACTTTTGTGCTAAAAGTCTTATAGCGTTCTTTATGTAGAACAAAAATATTATAACATGTTATTACTCTGTTGAATAATAGTATTTAAATCATAGAAACCTAATTATGAATTTAAAATATAAATTAATTACATAATAATTTAATATAATGCTTCAAAACACTTGAAATAAATCTGTAAAATAAATATACTGTAGTAGGAAAATCTTATATTTCAAAGGAGGCCACTCTTGTGCAAGAATTAGTTAAAGGCATTACCAATTTTTCATTAGGGAACTTAATAATGTTTGCCATTGCTGGAATTCTCATTTATCTTGCAATAACCAAAGAGTATGAACCAACTCTTCTTTTGCCTATTGGCTTTGGTGCAATACTTGCAAACATTCCCTTCTCTGCTGCAATTGACCCTGATCATGGTGTATTGACTTTCCTTTATAACAATGCTATACGCAACGACTTGTTCCCTGTACTTATCTTTATCGCAGTTGGTGCAATGATAGACTTCGGTCCACTGCTACAAAACCCGTTTATGTTGTTTTTCGGCGCCGCCGCCCAATTCGGTATATTTGCCACAATGATGCTGGCGCTTTTACTGGGCTTTGATTTAGGTGCTGCAGCTTCAATAGGTATCATTGGTGCTGCCGATGGTCCTACTTCAATTTATGTAGCAAACAAGTTTATAACAGACAATGATGCCCTTGTAGGAGCAATAACTGTTGCTGCTTATTCGTATATGTCCCTTGTACCTATTATTCAGCCACCGGTTATAAAGCTTCTCACAACAAAAAAAGAACGCCTTATAAGAATGGAATATACTCAGGTTAGTATTCCTAAATCGGTTAAAATTTTATTCCCTATAGTAATAACTGTAATTGCCGGTATTGTTGCACCAGACAGTGTAGCACTTGTTGGACTTTTGATGTTCGGAAACCTTATTAGAGAATGCGGAGTTTTGGAAAGATTGTCCCAAGCTGCTCAAAATGAATTGGCCAATCTCGTTACAATACTTCTTGGTGTTATAATAGGGTCTACAATGGTAGCTGATAAGTTCTTACAGTGGGAAACATTAGCTATACTCGGATTAGGCCTGATAGCCTTTATTTTCGATACAGCAGGTGGAGTACTCTTTGCAAAATTCATCAACTTATTCCTAAAGAACAAGGTAAACCCAATGATTGGTGCTGCCGGAATATCGGCCTTCCCTATGTCCGCTAGGGTAATTCAGAAAATGGCTACTAAAGAAGATCCGACCAACTTTATTATTATGCAGTCAATAAGTGCAAATGTATCAGGTCAGCTCGGCTCAGTAGTAGCCGGAGGAATGTTGCTCGCTTTAGTACCAACATTTTTATAATTGAGGTGATGAAATATGAATTGGGAAAATATCTCTAACGGACTTACAATATCAGGCATAGGCCTTGCCGGAGTCTTCACTGTTTTGATTATTTTTTATCTATCTACAAAACTAATGATGTCTGTAGCAAGAAGATATTCAAAACCTGATAATGCAGACTAATAAGCTTTAAAGCAAAACTTTGGGTTACCTTTACCGCTTATTATGTCTCTTGCCTTTCAATAAAAAGACGTAATAAAAAATCTTATATCTTCAAGATATAAGATTTTTTGTTTGACTTTTTAGGCCATTATTAAAAGCAACTTATACAGCATTTAGTTCACAAATTAAATCGTGGAAGCGTTTATGCTTTCACACATAGGAACATTTTTCTGCTCAGTCTATAATATTCAAGATGCCTCTTTCGTTATAATTAAGAACCTTTTTCACTTTATCTGAAAAGGACATTACACTCCCATTTAATTTTTCCATATCTACAATTTCTTTAATACACCCCTTCTCCAATAGAATTGCCCTAGATATAAAATTCTCAATCTCCTCAATAAAGTTTGTACCTATAATTATTATATCATCTTCCTTCATGTTCCCTATCATAAGCTTGAGAAAATCACTTCTTGTGGCTATATCAGTTCCTAAAAACGGTTCATCCATCAAAATATATTTAGCACCTTTGCAAAAACCACAAATAACTTCAAATTTTGATTTCTGTCCTCTTGAAAAAGAGCTAAGTTTTTTGTTTGTTGGAAGTTCGAAATGTTCAAGCAGTTTGTTAAATCTAACTCTGTCGAAGTTTTTATAGGTCCCGAGAAAAAACGCTTCATGTTCCTTTGGTGTTAAATTCGGGAAAAAGCTTCCCTCTTCCGAAATATAACTCAATTTCTCATAAATCTTATTAGCTACAAATGTACCATCAACTAAAACTATCCCTTCATCAAGCGAAATAAGATTGGCTGCTGCCTTAAGAAGCGTAGTCTTGCCCGAACCATTTTTGCCTATTATTCCTACTACCTCTCCCGGCATTATATCCAAACTAACCTTCTTAACACCAATACCTTCTTTGTAATATTTGCTAACCTCTTTAAACTTTATCATTCTTACTTCACCTCTATTTCTATTTTGCCAAAACTCCGGTTAACACTATTTGCTTCTTCTGAATATTTATTCTTATATATAAAATCGTTCCATTTTTGTTCATTTTCTTTAAAGCCTAATACCCATATTCTATCATCACTTAAGGAAGTATTAATCTTGCCTGAAAACAAGATGTTGTCTTGCTTATTAAACATAAGTACTTCAAGGTATTTTTCACCAACATCAAGCGGATTGTTATTTTCGTTATTACTTGTATCGATATAATTTACTATATAAAGCTTATCATTCTTATAAACCAAATCTCCTATACTTCTATAAGCATTATACAATAGTGGCATAGAGTAAAGATGGCGAGCACTCTCCCACTCTTCTCCATATAATTCATCCCCGATATCAAAGGCTTTTACTAGTGATATTTCATTTGTTATCTCTAGAGTATACACCTGATCAATAACAAGGTTTAGGTAATTGCTATTTACATATCCGCCAACATGCTCGTTTTCAAAGCTAGCTAAATATTTCAAAGGAATTTCTATAGCTTCGGAAAACTCTTCATTTATAATATTAAAAGCCTGTACTTTTAATTTACCATTTTCTATAAAAATTACACACAAACTATTTCCAACTACAAACATCCCATTTACTTCAACTTTCCCATCCTTTAGATCTATATCTGAAATTTTCCTGTAACCGATCTCCTTATTTGCTTCCTCTTCATTATTAGGTAATTTATCAAAATCAAACACCTCATAAATACCACTTATACCTCTACATGAATCATCCGTAGGAATTATAAAATAAATTTTTCCGTTTAACTCTCCCATAAATTTTGTTCTATAAGTAGTACTCGTTTTCTGGCAATTTACCTGAGCTTTTATAATCCCAGTTTTCTCTTTATTACCATTGTTATAAACTAATTTTAACAAACCATTAGGGTAATCATAAAAAAAATAGTAATTTGGTAACATAATTCGGTCTGATCTAAGGATTTTTGTATAATCCAAGTAATTATTATAATAAATTAAATTCTGTTGAAGTTCTTTGTCTTTGAGTTTAAAAGATATAGCTGAAAACTGATCATGAATAATTCCACTTATCTCAATATCTTTTAATAAACTTTCATCACCGCTTATTTTCTCTATATTTGATATATTTTGGTTTATAGAATAATTTAAATATATGTAGCCTGTCATAAAAACTATTACTACAAATACAAAGAAACCACAAAAAATATTTTTCCTTATAAAGTCCATCATTTTATCTGTCCTCCTATTACAATACTTTTGTAGATCTTATAGCTTTAATTGAGTGACAAATCATAAACACAGTACATATTACTATTAATACAAGCGGTATTACAAAATAGACAAGTTTGAAGTCAAATGCCAATTGGTCAATGCTATATATAAATTGAATTGACCACAATACAATAACCGGAACTATTGACATCTTAATACGTTCTCCTTTTTTTAAACACACAAAAATGTATATTGACATTATCACTAATGAGACAGTAAAAATAAGGCTTGTTAAAAAAGGATATATACCCAATGGTAAAAAAGTCTTCAAAAACTTCGACCTGGTAAATGCCAAGAATAGCCCGTTATTAATTTTACGAATACCCGAAAGTGAATTTATATATATTTGATAAGTAAAAAATACACTTGCTATTTGAGTTGCTGCAATAAATAATACTGATAATATTCCAGATAGCAATTTACTTATATAAACATCATATCTGTCCCCCGGTAAAGTCATTAAGGTATATATGCTTTTGCTGCCATAAAAATTCTGATAAAAACTAAAAGCTATCAATAACAATACTGCTGTTAAAAATACAGAAAATAAAAACGGGTATGCTGCCAAATCTAAAAGGTGCTCAAATCTATAATACCTGTATTCACTTCTAGACAAAGTAAACAAAAAGCTTATTATCTGAGCTAATACCATACTTGCGCTTATGACCATTAACAAAATGGCTGACCTTCTAAATTCAAAATCTATTAGGCACAATATCTTTTTCACAAATTACTCCCCCTCACCAATGTATCATTGGTATAACACACATTATTCTTTGTCCCAAAGATCACTTAACAAATCTATAACATCCTTAAAAGAAAGTTTTATCTCCTTAACTGTTTTTAGAAAGGCTCGTACTTCACCCTCTGTAAGTTCCTTCTTAACCCTTTCCCTAGAGTCATTATCGAGACGTATTATGCTCTTTGAATTTTGCATCGTTTCAATAATCTCCTCCTCTTCCATGTGCTTATATGCCTTCTGCACAGTAGCAGGGTTTACATTGAGCAATGTAGCTAAAACTCTACGGGAAGGTATCTCATCACCGGAGTCAAGTCTTCCAAGCTGTATTTGAACTTTAAAGTATTTAACTATCTGAAGGTATACAGGCTGCTTATTATCAAATTCAATTTTTATTTGATTAAAGTCCAAACAATCGTCCCCCAAAGACAAAAAAGTTTTTTGTTTATTTTAATCAGTCATAATAGTCTTCAACTGTATTATACCACTGATACAGTTGTGTTGTCTATAAAGCCAGCGAAAATTTATGATATTTTTTTATTCTTAAATAGAAATAAATTTTTAAGCATATAATTATTTCTAATACCCTGTCCTTTTTTTATATTATATGATATAGTTTGATTTGAATAAAACATTAAAAAATTCATAGAATATTCACTATTACAGAAAGAAGAGAGAATATGAATTATATAATATATGACCTTGAGCTAAATAGTAAACCGTTTAAAAGCAATCTTCCAAATGAAATAATTGAAATAGGTGCTGTCAAATTGGACAGTAATCTAAATGAAGTTGATACATTCCAGGCTTTCATAAAGCCTAAGTATTTTAAAAAATTATTTCCCGTTGTCAAAAGAAAAACAAAAATTACACAGGAAGATGTTAATAATGCGGGAAATTTTAAAGATATAATATCCAACTTTAGAAGTTGGATTGGAGACAATTTTATATTGATAAGCTGGGGACACGATGATATACATCATTTGCTTATGAGCTGCAGAAGCAATAAGCTCACCACTAGCTGGCTCAAAAAAAATATTGACCTTCAAAAACAGGTATCATCCATATATGAAGTTCCAACCGGACAGAGATATAGCCTTGAAAATGCACTTAATGTATTGGAAATTGAAGTTGAAGAAAATTTGCACCGTGCCCTCGCCGACGCACGCTATACGGCCATGATCTTTCAAAAGACCTTTTACAAGCTTGATTTAAGCGTGTTCAGCTCTATTGAATTGAGGAAAAAGGTTAAAACAATACCGAAGGCCAAACCGACTAAAAAAGTAGCAATAGAGCTAAAAATTGGGGATGAATAAGGCGTTTCAAAAAAAACGACTTAATAAGCCATAAGCTAAAAGTCGTTTTTATTATTTCAATTGCTTAGCGTGTTTCAAAAAATTCATTTGTCAATATATATCTACAACCCAATAAAATCAGCTTTTTTGAAACACCCATTGACTAGTTATTTTTTTGGAATCACCTTAAATTAAAAACAAGCTTATCTTCTTTGATTTCGCACTTTGTATTTAATTGCTTACATAAAGAAATTTCTCTCTCCAGTATATTTTTTGCATTTTCACCTTTCTGGGGTACAACCTGCATTTTGCCAATAGTCCTTACAGGTATACCTTCTAAACTCACCAATACATTATCTTTAAATTCCATATTCATAATAAAGGTTTCCTGGTTTTCCGGATCATTTTGGTCAAAAATGAAGTTGCCAAGGCTGTAAAATACCGGTTTACCTTTATATATCTCTATACCTTGAAATTGGTGGGCATGGTGACCTAATATTACGTCCACCCCATTGTCTATAAGGTTATGCGCAAATTCCACCTGACTATCCCATATCTCAAAACTTTCCTCATAGCCCCAGTGCAAAGATACCATCAATATATCAACTTCTTTTCGCAATTTTTCTATTTCACTCTTAATGGAATCATCAAACTTTATAGGTCTTTTCGCAACTCCTGCCTTGTTTTCACCTGCAATAAACATAAGAGTTGGATTACCCTTATAGGTCACTTCAGCCATGTCGGTATATGAAAGAAGTCCTATTTTGACACCTTTCTTTTCAATAATTGCCGGCTTCTTAGCTTCTTCAATATTTTTGCCTGCTCCACTAAATGCCATTTTGTGCTCTTTCAATAATGCTTGCGTATCATACAAACCTTCTTCATAGTAATCTAATATATGGTTGTTTGCAAGACTAAATAAATTAAACCCTGCATATTCAAGACCTTTTATGGAGTCCACTTCATTCTTCAATACATATTTCCCACCCTGCTTGATATCAGTTAGAGAATGCGTTCGTGAAGTTATAGGTTCTTCAAGATTGGCAAATACTACATCTCCTTTTTTTAGTATATCCGCTGTTTCAAGGAAAGGATAAATGTAGTCCTTATTTGCTTTTTTTAGTCTTGACTGAACACCTCTGCCAAGAAGAATATCCCCTACTGCTACTATTTTTAAGGAATCTATCGAAGGCTTAATTGATGGTTCACTTGTAGGTATGGTATTTTCGCTATTTACATTTGTCTGTGGCAAATAAGTAGATATAGAGACCGTAGCATTTGGCAGGTCGCTTTCCATATCAACAGCAACTGTTGAATCCTTACTACTATTTAAAGCGTACAGCAAACCAATTGCCCCCAACAATACAAAAAATACAATCAAAAAACTAAGTGTTTTTTTATTCATGTTGATTTTCCTCTTAAGTTTAAGAAGCTCAAAAAGTCCATAAAGGCTGAATTTTCAAACTTCCATTAATTTTAAATAGCTTCGTTTTCTATTCTAGCACAAAAAACAGGAAAATCCCATAAATTTAAACAAACCATTATTTTATTTTTAAAATAGCTTTAATATTTTCTTATTGAAATTTTACCCAACTCGCTTTTAAGCTTAACTTTCGCAACCTTTTCTTCATTACTTGAGCTATAACCTTGCTTTTGTTTCCGGTTAGTATCATTGCTTGTTTTAAACACATTTTCATCAAATTCGTTTATTGCCAATTCACCCACTGTTTCAAAATTAATTTTAGAACGAGCATGCGCTAATAGTTCAATATGCCCTAAACCTGTACACATACTATATTCTCCATTTTCATCAAACTCTGCCTTAATAATTATATTTCCTACCTTCTTATTCACTTCGGAATTTCCTTTTATTTTGCCGTTTGATATCTTTACATCCCCTTCTTCTCCACAGATATTCAAAATACCGTCAAATCTGTTTATTTGTATATCAGTATTATCAAGTTCAGCATTCAAAACACCTTGCATATCGTCATATAGCTTTAGTTTTCCCTCATCAACCCTATAATTCATATAATCTATTGCTTTAGGCATATATACGGTATAATCTACAATCGCACCATAGGAATCTTTATTTCCGCCTTTATACCTGCTTTTCAAAAATACTGTATCATTATCTGTTTTTATTTCTATATCAAAGTTTTCAAGCTTTTCCATTAGTAATTCCCTTTTGTATGTACCGCTAGCTCTCCTTGTTATTTCAATCTTAATTTCATCTCTCTTCCATGTATATATGTCTATATTGCCTACATCACAGGATATATCTAAGTTGTACTTTCCTTTAAGTTTAATAGTATTTTCGGAATATAAACTGACTTCAATTTTTGTATCTGTCTTCCCGTAAGCAATTCCACAACCGGAAAACATAAATGCCATTAAAATAATTATAATCAGTTTCGATTCCATATTTGCTCTTCTCCCCTTCTAACTATTTTAAATACTTTATATATAGATAACGTACACTAAAGTTAAATTTATATAGCACTTAAACGTTATCTAATTTAGATGAAAAACTTCCTTTAAAATTTAGTTTTAGAGTTTTTCATCTATAGTATAGCATCAGCCCTATTTAACTTCAATTATTTCCCATATACCCTTTCACTATTAGCAACACTTTATATTAGTTACTATTTGAAATATCCCAACTTAAAAGATTAAGCGGCCATAAAAAAGGATTTTCCCATTTATAGACCGCTCTTTAATACAATAATAAAATTGTTGCTACGCATATTGGACTCTAATTTTAATGAAAAGGGCTATTTGATTCAATATATAATTTATTTCTTCTCCTTTGTATCTTCTATGGATTTTGTAAGTACAGTTTCCTCACTAAAAACCATACCGTACTGCTTTGCCCTTTCAATTACATCTTCCTTGCTTAGTGTCTGCTTATTTCCTGCTAAGTAAATTATGCTCATGAAAGCAGTTAACACAATTCCTACTCCAATTCCAAGCAATATACTCTTTATGTGAAATTTTTGCATACTTTTCCTCCCTAAGCCACGTTTTTTTACAATTTGTAAAAGCATCGAGCAAATTTTACATCCCGTTTATATAATTTTTCTTTAATGGCTTTATCGGTTAACACCAAGAATAAGCTGTATTTCTCCCTTTCCTATATTCAGTTTTCGTGCTATTTCAGTCTCATTAAGACCTTTGTTAGCAAGCGTTATTACTTCATTATGTTTATTGTTTATCGAAATTATCTTTTCTTTTACTTTTGATACACCCTTCATATTTTTACCAGAATTCATAACGTTCTCATCAGGCTTTTCATTTTCCGCATCTTTCTTTTTAACTGAATTAACCTCTAAAAACTTAGGGGTTGTGTCAATAGAGCAACTATTTCCTATGACCTCATTTCGCATATTATGAAAAGAAGCTGTCTCAACTCTCATAGTTTCTATAAGCTTCTCAGCTTCCTTAAATCTTGCGTTCATTTCGGCATTTTTATCACCAATCTGTGTTACTACATAGTCGGAAAACTTATTAAGCTCTTCTACCATCATCTCCGCATCTCTTATTATTCTGATTAATTCTGCCTTTTTTTCATCCATACGGAGTTCAGTATCGAAAGCATTTTTTCTATCGAACACAATCCATATAAAAGATAAAACTATAAGAATAATACCTACAAAAATTATACTAGAATAAAAACCAACCATATTCACACCCCTTAACTTATCCTTTGTTAATTATGTTAGTATATCTAAAGCCTTATATCAATAATACTCGTTTGCTCTTCTTCCATTGAACTGTTACTGTTATAATTTCTCTTTTTATTACCCTTTTCTTTCTTTTCCTTTGAACCTTTATTTTGTTTTTCATTTATTTTAGACTGCTGAGTATTGTCCTTTGAGTGCACTAGATTAACACTGTCTTCTGCCTTTTGTTGGTTAGTCGAAGACTGTTGCTGTTGAATCAGTTCATTTTTGTGTCTAGCATCACTTTGAATTTTTGATATTTCATTAGTCTTTGGAATTTGTACTTGAAAGTCAATTGGTTTTATTGTCATATAGCACCATCCTTTTAGGCCATTTCAAAAAATAACCTATTCAGTATTTTATTCATAAAGCCAATAAAATCAAATTTTTTGAAATGGCAATTGACCAGTTATTTTTTGGGAATCACCTTTAAAAACAAACCCTAGGAATAAAATTCTTTAAATTCTTTCAAAAGCTTATTTGTCTATAGCTCCAATCCTTATATCCGCACCTTCCCTGTATAAAGTGCAATATTGAAGATTTTCTTTAACATGCATAGAACATGTCCCAATAGAAACCCTTGTACCGGGATATATGAAATTATACGCCTTGATTTTCCCTTGTGCTTCATATTGAAGTCTTTGTTCAATATCTATCAGTTCCTGTTTAATTTCGTTAATTCTATTGGAAAAATATATCTTTGTTCTAACACTCTTCACCAACATTTCCTGTTTTTCAGAAGATAAACTACCGACAGCTTCAAGCTTTTTTAGTATTGTAATAGCTTGATCTGCCTTCTTTGTATCTTCCTCGAGAACCGCTAACTCCTCTCTTGCTTGTTTATACCTCTCCTTTAAGGAAGGATCCAAACCCACTTCAATCTCTGTTACAGTGGCCATGTATGAGCCTATCACCTTAGCAGATACTTCTTTGCCAACCCTTGAAATTCCTCCTATCAAGAGACCTTTTTTACCATTTAACTCTAACTTGTTACCACATTTCACCATACTGTGCATTATTGCTTCAGCCTTAATATCTAGTCTAGCTTCAATTATGCTGTTCTCTATATACTTTGCTATTATATCTCCGCCACTTACTAATACTCCCTTTCCCACACCCTGCATACCTCTTCGTAAAATTATATCTCCCCCGGCAATAATTGTTGCAGCCTCAACCACACCATATACTTCAACCGTTCCGCCTGCTTCAATGGTAAATCCGGATAGTACATTACCTTTTACGATAACATTACCTATAAATTTTACATTTCCTGTTGAATTATCAACACTTGCTGATATCTCATAAGTTTCAA
This sequence comes from Bacillota bacterium, assembly GCA_023421115.1. Taxonomy (GTDB): domain Bacteria; phylum Bacillota; class Clostridia; order Acetivibrionales; family Acetivibrionaceae; genus Acetivibrio. The sequence continues at coordinate 14,338 of JAEZUI010000032.1, forward strand.
ATACATTTACTTTTCCATCTATATAATTTACCTGACCATCAATAGATGCAATCAGTTGTTGTTCGTCTTCAGATATTTCAACATTCTTTCCCTTTGGAAGAGTTGCCAACTTACCTTCTACAGCCGGTATTTCAGAACCTACTACTGTTTTCCCCGGCACCCCAAGAAGAGGTGGTACGAGCGAACATAGCACCTTTCCTTTTTCAACACTTTCAATAATATCTAAGTCATGAAAATCGACGCTTCCATCCTCTAATACCGTGTGTTTTCTATCTTTATTCAAATCAAAATGAAACTTGACTTTTCCGTTCTGACCGTTTATTGGCGCTGTACCCTCAGCTATAAGAATCGGTTCGCTGTATATAGGATAATTTATTATGTTTTCAAGGTTTGATTTGTTTATCCCATAGCTCACACTATTTTTATTTAATGCCTCCATAACATCTTGAATGTTAACTGTTCTGCCTCCATCGGGAGGAATAATAACAATTGATGCCTTCATCTTATCCGGTGATACTGTAACACTAACCTGTGCATCTAGTTTCACTTCTTCTTGAGGGTCGGCAATACATAATGGCACCCTATCAGCTTTAAGACATGCTACTTCAATAATATCCTGCTTAAAATTCCTTACTCGCTTCTTATTGAGCCTTTCAACTATCTCCCGAGTTTCAATTCTTTTTCCTTTTCCAATGGGAGGATGTACTATAAGATAAACACCATTGTCTCTATACTCCAACTCGTAAAATCCATCATTAGTCCGGTTTAAGGATGAACTGCTCATATTATTCAACATTGAATCTCCTCCCCTTTTTACTTAGGAACGATTAAAATATAAGTTCCAACTCTGGGATAACAAAAAACATGTCCTATTCCGATAAAATAGTCCTATGACGTGCAAGTTTACCGCGGAGTCTTAAGATAGCCTTAGTGTGTAATTGAGATATTCTTGATTCAGATACTTTCATTATCGCACTAATCTCTTTTAGTGTCAAATCTTCAAAGTAATAGAAGGATACAACCGTCTTTTCCTTGTCTGGTAATTTACCAATTGCATCCACTAATATCTCTCTTATTTCGGTAACTTCCATATATCCTTCAGGCCTGTCTTCCTTACAGTTCCCAGTTAAGTTGACACCACCCTCATAGTTTTGCTCCAAAAATTCTTCTAAAGATATCAACGAAGACAAGTTTACTTCATTTAAAAGTTTATAGAAATCATCAATAGAAATTTGAAGTTTGTCCGCCACTTCCTGATCGGTTGCAGAGTGTCCTAAATCATTTTCCACTTCAGCATAGATTCTTTCGAGTTCTTTATTTTTTTGCCTTAAAGATCTAGGCACCCAGTCAAGTTCTCTAATACTATCAATAATTGCTCCCCTAATTCTAAGAGAAGCATAGGTCTCAAATTTTACACCTTTAGAAATATCGAACTTTTCAATAGCATCGATAAGTCCAAAAACGCCATACCCAACGAGATCATCATATTCAACGTTTGAACCGAAATATATACTCAACCTTCCCGCAACATATTTTATAATATGTGAATATTCAATTATTAACTTTTCCTTAATAGCAGGATCCTTTGTATCAATGTACTGATGCCACATTTCCTGTTGTTTGATAGTTGAAGACGACATTTAAAATCCCCCATTGCCTAATATTTTTATAAATGGCCATATAGAAATATTCCCACCTAATACTATTCACCCTCATCTTCATTAATAGTAATACTATTAACACTCAGTGGTGTAAACTCTTCATCGTATAGTTTTTCTTCTTTTTGAGTATTTATATTCATTTCAAAACTATTATCGTCAACTCTGTAATCAACACTGTGTTTTGCACCTTCATTTGCTTTTTGTATCACCGATTCTTTTATTCTCTGCTCTTCCACCTTCTTTTTTCTTATTTCTTCATCAATTTTATATATAAAATTTCTTATATATAAGCCTAGTATAAAGAAAACAACCAAACCTACCGACATTCTTATGTAGATAGTTTTCGATTCGGTACCTGTACTATTGTTTATCACTCCAATTACAACTGCCATTGAAGCCCCTAAAATAAATGGTAACTTGTGGACGTAATCCATTCTCCAATTCCTCTCTAAGGATGTTTTAAAGGCATCTGTTAAGAGCACCCTTAAGTAAAATTTTCGAAAAAGCATGTACCTATTGTTTATTTTTGCATTTTTTATAATGTTAATAGTGCTCGTATTGTAAAAGTTTATATTTCCTTAAATCCATATCCTATGGTTTTTATTAGCAACATACCAGTAGAGGAATCAAGCTCAATAGTTCGTCCGTAGTTTCCTCCTGTATCCTCAGAAATAAGCGGAATCCTCATCAGCTCAAGCTTTTCTTTTGCAGCAGCCGCATTTCTAAATCCTATCCTCATTAAATCCGATGCCTGCGAAAAGTTAAACATTTGAGCTCCACCTGCAAGCTTTGCAACTATTCTGCCCCTGTTTGCACCTAATTGCAACATTTCGTGAACTAAAGCTTCAATTGCAGTGTCCACAAATTTAGCTATGTTTGATACATTTCTAGACTGAGTACTGTCAGGCAGCATGCAATGAGCCAACCCAACTGTTCCTGTAGTTCTGTCATAAAGGGCTATTCCAACACACGAACCCAATCCTAAAGTTGTTAATACAGCCGGGTGACGAGCTGCCTGCATATCAGCCATACCAACTTTAATAGTAGTCTCCATCAGCTTATAACTCCTAATGCTCTTAATAGCACTTCATAAGAATCCATATCCGGCACAAGGAAAAAATCCCCTAATGCCCTTGTACTCCCATCTATAAACGCTGTCTCGATGTATAAGACACTGTCACCTAGCTTTCCGAACTCTATTGCTGGAACACTTATTATTGCTCCGGCCATATCTATGGCAATTTCAGGTACAGTAGGCATTATGTTCAATCCCGTGAGTGTCGACAAGGATGACATATAAGAACCTGCAAGAATGTTCCCCAATTCTTTTAAAGCAGACATTTCTATTTCATCAAACTCATTATTGTTCCCATCATTAGATTTACCCATAAGAATATTTACCAGAGTATGAGCTGAATTGTTTTCCAATATGAACAATACACTTCCAGCTAAGTCCCCAGTCATCTTAAGAAACAAACCAACTACAGGAAGTTCAGCACCACCAAACATTTCAGTTACTTCTTTAAATTCCATAACCTTAACTTTAGGTACTTCCATGTCAACTTTCTTATTAAGCATCTTTGCAAGAGCTGTTGCAGCATTACCGGCACCGATATTGCCAATTTCTCTTAAAACATCAATTTCATAATTATTTAGGTTTCCAAAATTCAAACTCATAGCGATTACTCTCCTAGCGCTTTATTATTGTTAGATATATCAGCGAGTTTCTCAATATTAAGAAGAGTTACTATTTTTCCGTCTATTTTACCAACTCCTAGGATGTAATCCATTGAAAGGTCATTTGTGAAATTCGCAACATTTTCAATAGCTTCCTCATTCAAATCCAAAACTTCATCTACTTCGTCAACTATAATTCCCAATGAAATGTCGTTAATCTTGATTATTATAACTCTAGTTTCTTCAGTCTCCTCACTAACTTCCATTCCAAATCTAGTTCTTATATCCATAATTGGAACAATCTCGCCCCTTAGATTTATCACGCCTTTTATATAGTCAGGAGTTTTAGGGACTCTTGCGTAAGGCAGCATCTTCTCAATTGTTGTTACACTATGAATTTCTACTCCATAGTTTTCCTTTCCCAACAAAAATACAACATATTGCTTTCCCTCAACACTAACTGTATTTCCCATTGTTTCATCCCCTTCCTATATAGCTAATGAATTTACATCTAAAATCAATGCAACATTTCCATCACCTAATATTGTTGCTCCTGCCATAAATCTAATTCCAGAAAGAAGTTTCCCTAAGGACTTGATAACTATTTCTTGCTGTCCAATCAGTGAATCTACCAAAAATCCTGATAATCTCTCACCCTTCTTAACTATTACTACCGTTAATTGTTTTGTTGTTTTTTCATCCTTAGGTATTTCCAATATTTTGTCTAGACGCACTATTGGTATAACAGTGTCTCTAATCATAATTACTTCCTGCTTTTGCACCATCATTATCTGGTCAGGCGTAATTTTAATTATCTCCTTTGTGCTGTTAAGAGGTATTGCATATTTTTCTCTACCAATGACTACCAGTAAAGCCTGAATAATTGCTAGTGTTAGAGGAAGCCTGATGATAAACTTGCTGCCCTTGCCCCATTCTGTTTCAACCTCTACAACTCCTCCAAGCTGCTCGATTTTAGTCTTTACAACATCTAACCCAACCCCTCTTCCGGATAAGTCAGTTATCTGATCCTGTGTGCTAAAGGATGGCTTGAATAAAAAGTCCACAATATCCTTCTGAGATAATGTATTGGCAATCTCTCTTTTTACAATTCCTTTTTCTATTGCCTTCTTTTTAACTTTTTCAAGATTTATACCCTGTCCGTCATCATTCACTTCTATAACAACATTATTGCCATCCTGATAAGCTCTTAAGTTTATCTGTCCTGCGGTTGGTTTACCTGCCTCTATCCTTTTCTCTATAGACTCGATTCCATGGTCGGCTGAATTTCTAAGAAGATGAATGAGAGGATCTCCTATTTCATCGATAACCGTTCTGTCAAGTTCAGTCTCTTCACCGGACATGTTAAGAATAATCTCTTTTTTCAACTCCCGGGCAACATCCCTTATCATTCTTGGAAAACGGTTAAATACCATTTCAACAGGAACCATCCTTACCTTCATCACTGCATCATGAAGGTTTGTAGTTATGCGCTCAAGGTATTCAACAGCCTCACTGTAAGATTGAGATCTCTCTCCTGTATCTATACCTTCAAGTCTTGTCTTAATAATAATAAGCTCACTAACTAGATTCATTAATACATCTAGCCTGTCGATATCAACTCTAACAGTCTTTCCTGTTTTTGTTTTCTGCGCCGGATTGTTTTGATGGTTTTCTTCCTGTTTTGTGTCTGCTGAAGCTTCATCTTCTACCTTAACTGGCTCAGTTGAAGCATTAGCACTTGAAATGTTACCCATTCCAATTTCAGATAGCTGAAAATCCTCAAACCCTAAAGATGTGATAAGAACTTCATCAATTTCCGCAATACTATTTATATCATTTTGAAAAAATAAGGGTTCTTCTTTGGTTACACATACTACAGTAAATTCAAAATCGAATTTTTCATCTTCAATATCTTCAACTCTTGGTTCGGATCTAATTATATCGGAGTGCCTTTCAAGAGTTTGGAATATAATAAATGAACGTGCTGATTTTAAAACACACCCCTTATTTAAAACAACAGTAATCTTTAATACATTCATACCCATTTCTTTTGCTTTGTAAGCAACATTTTGCTCATACTGATTAAGTTTGAATTGTGCGGTCTGATGAGAATTAATTTCTACCTTTTCTGAGGTATTTTGCGCTTTTTCAGGCTCCTTCTGCTTTACTGACGTTTCAATCTTCTTATTGACAGCATTGCTGAGCTCTAATATTATACTATTGTAATCATTATTTCCCTCACCGCCCGTGTTTACAATACTCTCTGTATAGTTTTCAAGGGCATCTAAACACATGAACAGTGTATCTACAAGATTTGGGGTTACCTTTATCTCATTATTTCGTAAGGCATGCAAAACATTTTCCATATCATGGGTAAGCTTTGCCATCTTGTTAAAGCCCATTGTCCCTGCCATGCCTTTTATTGTGTGAGCCACCCTAAATATCTCATTTAGTGTTGCTATATCCTGTGGATTTTGTTCAAGTTGAAGCAGTGATTCATTTAAACTTTGTAAGTGCTCTTTTGTCTCATCAATAAAAATTTCAAGGTATTGACTCATATCCATTATTTATGCACCCCCACAATTTTCATGATCTCATTAGAAATTTCCCTAAGTGGTGTAACGATGTCTACAACTCCTGTCTGTATTGCTGCTTTCGGCATTCCAAAAACCACACACGAATTCTCATCCTGAGCAATAATTTTTGCATTATTGATTTTTTTCAACATTTTAACTCCTTCGCTTCCATCTCCACCCATTCCAGTCATTATGACTGCTACAATATTTCTAAACCTTGTATTTGAAACTGACTCAATCATTACATCCACTGATGGTCTATGACTTCCTACAGGAGGATCTTTAGTCAGCTTTATTTTTAGAGTTTCTTTACTAGTTTTATGAGCAGTCATATGATAATCTCCTGGTGCAATATATACATAACCTGTTTTTATAGGTTCATCATCTTCTGCTTCCTTTACTCTTACCTTGCTCATTCCATCAAGTCTGTCAGCTAAGGATTTTGTAAATCCTGCCGGCATATGCTGTACTACTAAAAACGAAGCATTAACATCTTCAGGTAATAATGGAATAACCTCTTGAAGTGCTCTTGGCCCGCCTGTAGAAGTCCCAATAAGTACTAAATTGTTCAAAGTTAAACCTTCCTTATATACACGATGATTCTTGTTTACTTTTATGTTATGTCTTAGGCTTGGGATAGCGTTACTTGCTATTTTCACCTTTTCTACAATTTCTTTTCTCTTTTCTTCGCCATTCATATCAAATATATTCGAGGGTTTGGTGATAAAATCTATTGCTCCTTCAGCAAGAGCCTGAATAGTAGATTCTGCACCATCTTGTGTAATACTGCTTAGCATAATAACGGGTATTCTCCCTAACTTGCCAAGCTCCTTAAGGCAATCAATTCCATCCATTCCAGGCATTTTGATATCCAAAGTAATGACATCGGGCTTTAGTTTTTTTGCCTTTTCAATGGCATCAATCCCGCTTTTTGCAGTATTAATGACCTCAATACCACTGTCACTATCGAGAATATCCGATATAACTTTTCTCATAAAGGCCGAGTCATCAACTACCAGCACTCGTATTTTTTCTTTGTAATTTCTCTCCATAGCCACAAATCAACCCTTTTTTAAAAGTCTTCTCTGTTCCTGAAATATATAACTTATAACTTTCTCCCGCATTGCTTGATCCATCTTCTCATAATAAACACCGATTTCATATTTATATTGCCCCTGCATAATATCATACTTTGTAAGTCTAACAACTTTTCCTATAAAAGTGACTTTACTTGATAAAAACAGTTCACAATCTAAATAACTATCTATTTCAATAGGTTCTTCTAGGCGCATACATAAACCTCCGCCACTTAAATCCCTTGTTACTGTTTTTATATAATCTTGTGTAGATTTTGTATTTACATTATCAATTATTCTATAATTTATAGGGATATTTGTATCAAACCTAAAAAATTCACGCCTTTGAACCTTTTCAATCTGACTTAGCGGTTGGATCTTCAACATAGCTACATTGTGCTTGTTCTCCCTGTCAATGACATTTGCTGAAAACTCATATAAGCTATTTTCTTTTATAAAGGAAACAGTAATTTTTGTACCAATTTTTACTGGATACAACCGTCCCTCATAAATTGGTGCTGCTATAATCAGAATTTCCTTATTTTCTGACCCTTCAAACTCGCTGACAAAGGGATTATCTATTATGCCATCATTTCCGACAAGCTGTATTTCAAGTTTTAATCCTATGTTCAACTCACTGTACTTCATTTTGTGCCTCCCCCTATTAGCTTAAGTTAGTCTTTAAGGTTCCTTGTAAAAAGCACCCTTTTATATATTCAAAAGGTTAACAATCCTGCTAACAAAACTTTTAATACCAGTATTGTCCGTATTTTCCAAATTAACCTTGTCAGGTTTTATATCCAAGATCTTAGCTCCAATATCTTTTATATGTTTTGATGCCTGACTTTTTGGAAAGCTTAGCAAAAAAGGCTGCTGCATCTTTACTGCCTTTATAACCATTTCATCGTAAAGTATAAAACCTAACGGTTCTAGCTTTAATTCTAAAAATTTCCCAGTCACTATGGATAACTTATTAAGTATATCGTTTGCCTCGTTTGCGTCTTCTGCCCTGTTTACAATAACCTTTATCTTTTTTTCTTTGTCTCTGTTTGACACCATCTTAATCAACGCATAAGCATCGGTAATTGACGTAGGCTCAGGAGTGGTAACTAAAACCACCTCATCGGCCGCCATTACAAAACTCATAACGCTATCGGACAAGCCAGCTCCTGTGTCAATAAGTATTACATCGGATAGCCTATCTAAAAGAGCTATATTTGTCAGAAACTTTTCAATATGGTCTTTATCAAGCTTCACAAGTTCCTCTATACCGGATCCACCCGACAAAAATCTGATGTTTCCAGGTCCATTAGACAGCACATCAAATATGTTCTTATTATCGTATATAACATCTGCAAGCGTGTATTTAGGTATTATTCCTAGCATCACGTCAATATTTGCAAGGCCAAAATCCGCATCTAGAATTGTAACACGTTTACCCATATCACTAAGTGCTATAGCAAGGTTAACGGTAATATTGGTTTTTCCAACGCCACCCTTACCACTAGTTACGGTTATCACTTTGGCAGCTCTCTTTCTCATGTTATTTAAACTATTAGTCTGACTTACCACTTGCCTCTTTTTTAAATTTTCTATTATTTGCCTTAGTCTTTCCGCTTGATCCATCATCTACGAAATGCTCCCTAATAGTTTTTTTGTAATCTTGTCAATATTTGCAACTTCAATATCATTAGGCACACTCTGTCCGATAGTTACATAAGACAAATTTTTATTTGTCAGACGTCTTGCGTTTAAAATAATTCCTAAAGAAGGAGTTTCATCTAGCTTTGTAAAAATCAACTTATACTCTTTAAGAAAATCGTAGCTTGCAAGTATCTCCCTGCAATTTCTCATCCCTGTTGTTGTACTTAAAACCAGAAACACTTCATCGGCTAAACAGGCCTCCACCTGCATTTTCAGTTCATCAAACTGTGTCTTGTTCCTATTGCTTCTGCCTGCAGTATCTATAAGTATAATATCCTTATCCTTATATTTTTCCTTTGCGTCGTTTATCTCACTTATGGAGTATATGACCTCTATAGGCATTCCCAATATCTCAGCATAAGTTTTAAGCTGCTCTACGGCTGCTATTCTATAAGTATCAGCCGTTATAAGTCCAACTTTCTTTTTATGATTTATAGAATAATTTGCTGCAATTTTTGCGAGAGTGGTTGTCTTTCCAACTCCAGTAGGCCCGACAAACACAACTACTGTAGGTTTACCGTCTTCTCTAAGTTTAAGAGTCTCCGGCTTTCCAAGTATTCCCGATATAAGCTTATACAATATTGCACTAATATCATTGATATTTGAGCCATCTTTAACTTGACTTTTAATAATATCAATTAACTGGCGAGCAATATCACTATCAACGTCATTTTTTATCAAATTGTCATAGAGTAGATCTGTTATCCTCGATTTCATTTTTTCTTGAGGATTTATCTCTTTAACTGGAGTTTTTGTAGTTCCGTTACTGACTTGTTCATATATTTTTTGAAGAACAGATTCCATGTTGCTTACTTTATTCTCCAACAAAGCTATCTTTTCCTCTTTTTGATTCAAATTACTTTGATTTTCTACATTTTTTTCACGCACAGTGGTACTTGCTTCACTTTTTTGAGGCTCTTTTTTGCTTTTTGCACCATAAAATTCATCTACAGCTGCAAGCACTTCAACCAAAGGTTTGTTAAATACATTTAAGAAGCCCTTTTGTCTTACCTTCCTGGTGTTTAAAATAACAGCCTCGTTTCCTAGATCCATTTTTACTTTTAGTATTGCCTCTTGAGTATCTTTTCCCATATAGCGTCTAATCTTCATATTATATGCTCACCATCCCAACTGATTGTATCTCTAACTGCGGATCAAGTTCATTATATGATAATACAATTAACCCCGGTATTGCTTGTTCTGTAAGCCTTCTGAAGTATAATCTGACTATTGGTGATGCAAGTACAATCGGCTGCTGTCCTAACTTCATAAGCCTTTGAACCTGATTTGTCAAGCTGCTTATGATAGAACTTGTTGTGTTTGGTTCTAGTGTTAAATAGGCACCGTGTTCGGTTCTTTGAACCGAATCGAGTATAATTTGTTCAACCTTAGGATCTAAGGTAATTACATTTGATTTTTTGTCCTTTATAAATTTCTTTGATATTGCCCGACCTAATGCCTGTCTTACATACTCCGTCAACATATCGGTATCGTGGGTGACAGGAGCAAAATCCGCTAGTGTTTCGAGTATGGTAACAATATCTCTTATAGAAACCCCTTCCTTTAAGAGGTTAGCAATTACTTTTTGAATTTCACCTATTGTCATTATTTTAGGTACAAGCTCTTCAACAATTGCAGGATAATTCTCCTTAACTTTATCAACAATAGTTTGAACTTCCTGCCTTCCTGTAAGCTCATGGGCATGAGCTTTAACTATTTCGGTTAGATGTGTAGCAATTATGGATGGCGGATCTACCACTGTATATCCAAGCATCTCTGCTTTATCCCTTTGAGCCTCGCTAATCCATACTGCCGGCAAACCAAAAGCCGGTTCTGTTGTCTTTATGCCTTCTATTTCCTTTTCAACAAATCCTGGACTCATCGCAATAAAGTGATCAAGCATTATTTCTCCACCAGCCACCTCAACTCCTTTAATTTTTATAACATATTCGTTTGGACTTAGTTGGATATTATCCCTTAATCTTATAATTGGAACAATCATTCCAAGTTCAAGGGCTAATTGCCTTCTTATCATTACCACTCTATCTAGCAAATCCCCTCCCTGATTTACATCAGCTAAGGGAATTATTCCATAACCAAATTCCAGCTCTATAGGGTCCACCTGAAGGAGATTCACAACGTTTTCCGGCTTCCGGATCTCTTCAACCTCTTGTTCCTCTATTTGAGTTTCCTCCTGCTGCTGAGATTTCTGATCGTCTTTCATTAGTCTGAACCCTAATACTGCAAAAACAATTGACAATCCAATAAAAGGAAGGGTTGCTAAAGGGTATGCCAATAATACACAAAATCCTGAAGCTATAAAGAATACCTTTGGATTATATAATATTTGCTTTTTAAGATCATCACTAAGCCCATTGTCTGAAGCAGCTCTTGTTACTATCAAACCGGTTGCAAAAGATATAAGCAGCGACGGAATTTGACTTACAAGTCCATCTCCTATAGTCAGAAGTGAATAATTTTGAAGAGCAACGTCTAGTTCTTCTCCCCTCATTATCATTCCTATTACCAATCCACCAATAAGATTTATTACTGTAATAATTATCCCTGCTATAGCATCACCTTTTACAAATTTGGTAGCGCCATCCATAGCTCCATAGAAATCTGCTTCCCTCTGAACTTTTTTTCTTCTTTCTCTTGCATCGGCTTCACTAATCAACCCAGCATTGAGATCTGCGTCTATTGCCATCTGCTTCCCCGGCATTGCATCTAATGTAAATCTTGCAGCAACTTCCGATACTCTCTCTGTTCCCTTTGTTATTACCATAAACTGTACAATGGTTATAATCAAAAAGATTACAAACCCCACTATAAGATTATCCTGTGCTACAAACCTTCCAAATCCCCTTATTACCTCTCCGGCCTCTCCTTCTGCCAAAACAAGAGTTGTCGATTTAATATTTAACGATAGCCGGTAGATGGTTGTAAAAAGCAGCAATGACGGAAATATCGACATTTGCAAAGCTTCTTTTGAGTATATTACATTGAGAAGAATGACCAATGCAATTGCAATATTGAAAGCCAGCAATACGTCAAGTAAAATTGCGGGGACTGGAATAATCATTATAAGTATTATTGATACAACCAGGATTGCTACAGCCATATCCCCAAACTTCATGTTCTGATTTCCCCCTTTTGCCATAATAGTGACCCAACTAAATAACTCTTTCTTTATTCTTAAGACCATATACGAAGGCAAGAACTTCTGCCACTGCTTGAAACAGTTCCGGAGGGATTCTTTCCCCTATTTCCACTGCACTATAAAGAGTTCTTGCAAGAGGTTTATTCTCTACAATTTCCACTTTGTTTTCTTTAGCTATTTCCTTGATCCTTAGAGCTATATAATCCTGACCCTTTGCAACTACTGTTGGAGCGTCCGAAACTTTCGGATCATATTTAACTGCTACCGCAAAGTGAGTTGGGTTTGTTATAACCACATCTGCCTTCGGAATATCCTGAAGCATTCTTCTAAGTGCCATCTGACGTTGTTTTTGCCTTATCTTTCCTTTCACTTCAGGATTACCTTCTGATTCCTTATGTTCTTGCTTTATTTCCTGCTTTGACATTTTCAAATTTTTCTCATATTCCCACCATTGATACCCATAATCGAAAACTCCTAGCACCAGCATAACTATACACATTCTTATCGCAACATTCATCGAAGTAATGCCTATATACGCAGCAATACTTATAACATCCATATCCATTGCACTTAATATATTACTCGCTTCATCTATCAAATACGAATAACCTATATACCCGATTATTACAATCTTTAATATAGATTTAACCAACTCCGTTACAGACCTTAAGGAAAATATTTTCTTAAATCCATTTAACGGGCTAATTCTACTAAATTTAAAGGATAGAGTCTTTGTGGTAAACAAAAAACCTACCTGAGCATAACCCGATGCAATGCCCGTTATAAGTGCCACTATAAAAATAGGAGCTACAATTTTCACAAAGCGTAGTATTATGCCTATTGATAGTTTTGTGATACCATTTATAGTAAACAAATCCGATATTTTCTGATAATCATTAAAAATCATTTCAAAATATTCATATATCTGCTCGTACATAAAACTTCCAGCAACCTTTATGGTTATAAATAAACACAATAGCACAATTGCAGAAGTCATTTCCCTGCTTTGAAGCACCTGTCCTTCTTCTCTTGCCTTACGTCGTTTCTTTGGTGTCGCTTTTTCCGTCTTGTCGCCGCTATCTGCAAAGAGCTGAAGATTAACTGGCTGTATCCCCTGATGCTTAAAAGGATATGCCCTACTATCAAAATCAATTATCATATTTACAGGGTTCTTTGAATTTGCCCTGCTATTCTTCCGATGTTTTTGTATTTTCATTTTGGCCCCATATTCTTAAGGAAATTCAGCATTTCACTGTCCATTCCTCTAATAAGAGTTTCAACAATAGATATGAACAACGGCATGGTAAAAACCAAAACTACCAATCCCAACAAAATTTTAAGCGGCATTCCTACAACAAATACGTTTAACTGCGGCACAGTCTTTGAAATAACTCCCAATGCAACATCAGTTATCAAAATAGCTGCAAGTATAGGTGCGGCAATTTTGAAAGCTATAAGAAATATGCCTCCAAAAACCTCTATGATCCTACTCTGTAAACCAGATCCAAACACTGCCTGCCCTAATGGTACATATTCATAACTACTAAATAAAGCCCTTATTAAAACATGGTGTCCTCTGCAAATAAGAAAAATCAGCATACATAAAACAAAATAAAAGGTTGAAGATATAGAAACTTGAATATTACTAACCGGATCAATAACATTAACTACACCAAAACCAATCTGCATATCAATTAATTCGCCTGCTACATAAATTGCTGTAAATATTGTGTAAGAAACATAACCTAAAGTAATTCCAACTATAAACTCTCTGAAAACCAAAGCTGCAAATTCATAAATGTTACTGATAATGATATTCTGGTTACTTATAGTGTTTACAAGTATTAAAGCCAGCATAAACGAAAAGCCAATTTTCAAATACCTAGGAACATTGGTTCTGCTGAAAATAGGAGCTATAACAAAAAGTCCTGACATTCTTATAAAAATTAATAAGAATACTTCTACACTATTTACCAAAATTCCTTCTGTTAAGAGCAATTTAATCCCCCACAAAATCTATTTTGACCTACCTTATATATTGATTAATATTCAAATAAATACCCTGAGTATATTCCATTAGTATTTTCAACATCCATGATCCAAATATAGCTATCCCTGCAAGTACAGCCAATATCTTAGGTATAAATGTAAGGGTCTGTTCCTGAATTTGTGTTGTTGCTTGAAAAATACTTACTGCGAGACCTACAATCAAACTCAACCCTAACATAGGTGCCGCTACATATATAACCGTCATTAGCGACCTCTGAGCTAATTCAATTACCATACCCTGATCCATTTACATTTCCTCCCTTAGCTTTTATTAGGAACGATTAAATATAAGTTCCAACTCTGGGATAACGAAAAATTTGATTTGATAATGATTTCACAATTTGACAATAAGAAGTTGTTTTTTCGTTTTCCCTTAGCATATTCTATAAAAAAGTTCTAAGTTACAAAGCTATTTACAATCATTTGTGTGATAAGATTCCACCCTCCAACCATTATAAATAGAAGTACTTTAAACGGAAGAGAAATCATAACTGGTGAAAGCATCATCATCCCCATGGACATCAATGTACTCGACACCACTAAATCTATTACAAGAAATGGTAAATATATTAAAAATCCCATTTTAAATGCAGTTGTCAACTCACTTATCAAAAAAGCAGGAATTATTATAGTCAATGGTAAATTAGGTACTTCTTCTTCCTTAATCGGAGTTTCTGTACCTGAAAGTGATACAAATAAAGCTAAATCCTTCTTTTCAGTTTGCTTTAACATAAAGGTCTTAATTGTTTTTGATGACCTATCTAAAGCAACTTGTTGGGTTATTTCCTGATTTGAATAAGGCTTGTATGCAGTCTCATTTATCTCACTAATTACAGGACTCATTATAAACAAGGTTAAAAACAAAGCTAGCCCAATCAACACTTGATTCGGCGGCATCTGCTGTGTTCCCAGCGCATTCCTCAAAAAAGAAAGGACAATTACTATTCTTGTAAAACTTGTCATCATCATCAGAATGGATGGAGCCAACGATAAGACTGTCAGAAGCAGCAAAACCTGTATAGTTGAAGTAACATCTTCAGGATTATCGGAAGTCCCCACACTCACATCAACTTTGGGTAATGCCAAATCAGGCTCAGCATATACATTTGAGGCCACAGCTAGCAAAACTATAAGTAATAATGTCACCGCTACAAAGAACTTAAACTTGATTTTCATTGGTGTTATCATCTCCGCCTGTGGCATAAAGCTTTCCTTTTCCTGATGTTATATATCTTAATTTATCAAGATTCCGCTGAAAGCTATTATCATCAGTGCCATTTTTGTATTCTTCAGTATTTATATTTTCCTCAATTTTTTCTTTACTCCTAAAGTTCTGAATGTACTTCTCAAAAATTTCTTTGAAAGCAAAGGAATTGACTCCTTTAGTGCTCTCTTCTTCAGAATATCCATCAATATTAACTCTAGAAAGTAATTGAATATTTTTCCCCGATGCAGATATCAAAACAAATTCTTCACCGACTTTCACAAGATGTAATCTTGAGTCAAGGCCTAAGCTAACCGTTTCAATTATATTAATATGCTTGCTTTTCATAGCCCTTCCTGACTTATTTCCAATAAACCTTGTAGTGACATAAGCCAAAAAAATTATTGAACCAAAGACTATAACAAACATAAAAAAACTAATAAGTGTATCACCAAAACTGCCCATTTGATACTCCTTGTCCAACTCTACAGCTAAAGAGTTTTATGAAATACTAAACTTTTTTATAAAATCCCCAAATTTAGCTACAGGTTTCTCCATTGGTACTTTATATACATTTTTAACCTAGAACTTTCTTAACTGCTTCCACAACTCTTTCAGCCTGGAAAGGCTTAACAATAAAATCCCTTGCCCCCGCCTGAATCGATTCAATTACCATAGCTTGCTGTCCCATTGCTGAACACATTATAATCTTTGACTCTGAATTTATCTTCTTTATTTCCCTTACAGCAGCTATACCGTCAACTTCCGGCATTGTTATATCCATAATTACCAGATCAGGAGTCAGTTCCTTGAACTTATCGATTGCACGTGCTCCATTTTCAGCTTCACCAGCAATTTCATACCCGTTTTTTGTAAGGATATCCTTAATCATCATTCTCATAAATGCCGCATCGTCAACAATCAGAATCCTTTTACTCATTATATATCCCTCTCCTTATTTTAGTCTGTAATACTGTTAGGCTGATTTTTCAAAACACCCTCAAGAGGCAATAAACTGCGTATACTAAAGTCTCTTAGAAGGATGTATAATATCTGTAATTCTTACACCAAAACTTTCATCAATTACAATTACTTCACCTTTTGCAATAACTTTGCCGTTTACAAGTATATCTACAGGCTCACCCGCAAGTTTGTCCAACTCTATTATCGATCCTGGTCCGAATTCCAAAATATCCCTTATAAACTTATTTGTTCTTCCCAGTTCAACAGTAACTTGCAAAGGAACATCCATAATAAGTCCAATATTTTTTCTTTCTAACGATATCATTCCATCATCAAATGCCTGGAACTGTGCTGGTTGTACATTAACAGGTTCTCTGAACCTTGCTTGATGTTGTTGTTCGTTATATTGCTGACCCATTCCTTGCTGCATTTGATTATACTGAGGTTCCTGATACTGCTGTTGTGAATGCTGCTGAGGTTGAGAAGGCATCTGCTGCGGCTTACTTTGTGGTGCTGAAACACTGCTATTGTTCTGTGGCTGAGCCTTAATTCCGGCATCAGCGTTAATAAGATTCTCCACAAGAATCTTTGCAAAACTTAAAGGTATCAACTGCATAATCTCACTGTCTATGAGTTCTCCAATTTCCATCTTGAATGCAATTTTAACCAACTTATCCCCAGGTTGAAAAACAATATCGGGGTTTTCTTTAAAAGTCATGCTAAAGGCTTTTGGAGGAGATATATCCACCTTTTTATCAAACATTGACGACATCGATGTTGCTGCCGATCCAATCATCTGATTCATAGCTTCACCAATTGCACTTAAATGAAGGTCTGTAAGTTCTCCTGATGTATTACTCCCATCACCACCCATCATTAGGTCGGTAATTACTTTAGCGTCATTTTCCTTTAATACAAGAAGGTTTGCTCCATTCAACCCTTCAGTATATTCAACTTTTACCGCAACATAAGTTGTACTGAATTGTTCGGAAAGCTCTTCCCACGAACACACAGTAACCTGGGGAGTAGTAATCATTACTTTGTGTCCAAGTAGAGCATAAAGCGTAGTAGCTGATGTGCCCATACTAATATTTCCCATTTCACCAAGAGCATCCACTTCCTGAATGGTAAGTTCTGAATCACTACCGGCCTCTGTATTACTACCACTTCCAGAATTTGTTCCGCCATTCAGTAAAGCATCAATTTCAGCCTGTGATAACATGTCACCCATACTACTCTTCCTCCTCTCCTTTTACTATTTCATTTACTTTTACAGCAACTCTGTTTCTTTTTACTCCGGGAGTGCCATAAAATTTCAAAAGATCACCGACTAATATTTCAAGATTACCGTTAATATTTGAATCTAAAGGTATGACATCTCCAAGTTGTAATTCCAAAAAATCATTTACCAATATTGTAGTTCTTCCTAACACTGCCCTGACAGGCACCTTGGTATTTTCAATTTTATGCTCAATTGTACTTTTATTTTCATGTGTCTTTTCTTTTTCATTTTTAGAAAACCAAAATTTAGTGCTCAGCTTTGAAACAATCGGTTCAACTACCATATGTGGTATACAGATGTTAATCATTCCCTCAACTTCTCCAATTTTTGTACTTAAAGTTATTAATGCTACCATTTCATTAGCAGACACTATCTGCGCAAATTGAGCATTAGTCTCTATCTTTTCAAGCCTCGGTTTTATCGTTATGACGTTATCCCAAGGTTCTCTCATAAGATTTAAAATTTGGATTATAATTCTTTCCAAAATAGCAATCTCAACCTCGGTAAACTCCCTGATCTTATCCATCATGGATCCTTTTCCTCCAAGTATCCTGTCAATCAAAGCATAAGCTATAGGTGGTGCCATCTCAAATATTATAGAACCAGATAAAGGGGAAAAATCGACAATAGACAAAACAGCCGGGTTTGATATTGAATTATTGAACTCATAGTAAGCTATGGCCTCAACAGAAATAACCTCAACCTGTACTAAAGTCCTTAAGTATCCTGACAAAAAATTTGTCATTAGTCTTGCATAATTATCATGTATAATGTTGAGAGATTTTATATGATCTTTTGCAAATTTACTCGGCCTTCTGAAATCATGATTTCTCACTTTCCTTTCTTCTGGCGCAGCTGAAATATTCTGAACATCTATTTCTCCAGTATTCAGGGCTTTAAGCAGTTCATCTATTTCGTTTTGAGATAGAATATCTCCCATATAAAAACCACCTCCTACTGATAGAACCAGTAATCAAATATTATGCTGTAGACTAAATCACCGTCTTTTTTCTCGTTTTGCATCAAATAATCATTCATCATTTTCTTGAGCTCAACCCTTGCTTTTTCTTTTGCATCGGAATTTTTGACTTCATCAATGCTCAAGTTCTGGAAATATGTTCCTACTATTTCAGAAAGCTTGCTCTTATTAGTTTGAATTTTCAAAGTTGTATCCTTAATACCGTCAAACTTAATAAAATACTGAACTTGAAGATTCACTAAAATAACATGAATATCTTTATCTTCTTTTGTCGTCAGCAAATTAAAGGCAGTATTACTTGTAAACATCTGCTCTAAAGCTAATTCACTGTCCTTAGGAACAGTAATTTCCTTTTTAGTCTCTGCTGCCTGCCCAATCCCCACATTTCCGCCTATAAAAAATACATACCATGCCAATAAAACCAGTGCTAATGAAAGAAATGCCACTATGCCAATAAGAACAAAAAAACCACTCTTTTTACCTTCCACTTATATGCCCCCTTCATTCTTATACTATATAAT
>JAEZUI010000046.1 GCA_023421115.1 Bacillota bacterium
CGGAATCTTATGTTAACATGTCGCTCCATTCTTGTCAACACTTTTTTAAATCTTTTTTTGTGTTAACTTCCGACTCGCCTGTTGTCTAACCTTTAAGTCTTTTCGTCGGCATCAGCGACAGCTTTAATAATATATCACCGATTTCACTTTCATACAACCCATTATAAATTCGATATTTCCAGATTAATTGATTTTATGCTTCATTTCCTTCAATATAAAATAAAATTCTTCATTATAATGAATTATACATGCATTCTGATTATATTTTCTATCACCTTAGCAATACAGCAACTTTATTTTTCCTACATTTATACTGGGCCTTATCATATACATGCCATGGTTTTAAATCTTTTTGAATTTTTTCTGCCCATATCCAGGCTTTCAAGAAGAGGACTTTGATAAGATCAGAATATAACTGTTCATAAAGGTATGCACTCTTCAGATATGAATTATTCGGATTATGGTCAATAAAAATAGAAACTGCATCAATTAGTGAGTACCATATCTATTTCCGTAAATGGCATACAGTAAAATAATTACCATATGCCATTGTTTATGCAATCAATTTGAGGCTTTTCTCAATATACCAATTTTAATACTTGCTACAAAAGCCGCCAGAAAGAATCCAATTATCACCAGCAGTTGTTTGATAATAGAAAAGAAATCACCGTTTTTAATTATAATTTTCTCAATCCCAATCATAAATGCTCCTGTAGGCATGAATGAAGCAACTGACTGGAGTACCTCAGGCACTTGTTCCAAGGGAAACCACAATCCACCTAATGGTGATAACAGCATAATTACAAAGAAAGAAAGTCCGATAGCACTAATTCTGGTTTTTGCAACAACAGATATAAGCAGACCCAATGAAGCGGCCTGAAGTATGAACACCAGATTCAACAAAATCAGTAAAAACACATTGCCCACAGGTACCTGCAAAGCAAAATGTCCTATTCCAAAAAACAAAACAAACTGAAGAAAAGAAAGCAGCCCTATATATGTGAGCTTTGTACTTAATATAGTAAACAGACTTACAGGTGACAGTGCCAATCTGGTCAATGTTCCCGAAAGTTTTTCTTCAAGTATGTTCGTCGAACCCCACAATATGCAAAGAAAAAGTATAAACATTGCAGTCATACCGCATGTTGTCTGATTAAAGCTCGACATTCTGTTGCCTTTCTGGGTTGGAATCACCAGCTCTTTCTTTATTTCAATAGGGTCTTTTGTTTCATTTCTGACATAATCCCTAGCAACATCTACAACCTTTTCAGGGTCATCTTTTGGGTACAATACATCGAAAGTATGTGCTGCTGCCAAAACACCCATTACCCTAGTATTGAACTTCTCAATAAAACGTCCGGTAATTCCTTCTATAACAGAAGAATTTATGGACTTAGAATTATCTAAAACAAGCTTTACTTCAGCACCTCTTTCATGTTGCCCATCAAATCCTTCAGGTATCACAAGATACCCTGTTACTTTTTCGTGTTTGAGCTCTTCTCCTGCTTCTTTCTCATCCTTATACTCTTTTACATTCAAGGCCTCCACATCTTTCAAAGAATTAATAAGACCAGTAGTGAGCTCAGTATCTCCATCGTAATTCACAAAACCCAAATTGTATTTTACTTCTCTATCCTGAAATGCAAAGCCCATAATCAGAATTATAAATACAGGTACTACAAAGAGAATTACTATTACGCCAATATTCTTTCTTAAATTCAAAAATTCCTTGCCCAATAGATCTAAAAAACTCATGGCTCTTTTAACCCCTTTCCTGTGAAGTAGAAAAACACATCTTCCAGTCCAGGCTTTTTAATATCCAAGTTTTTAATTTCAGCCTTATTTTCGGTAGTAATTTTTACTATTCTCTCTATTATATTCAAATCCTTATTTGTAATTATTTTTACAGTATTTTCTTTGACTTCAACACTTTCAACCCCCGGCACAGCTTCTAAATCCTTTATTATCCGACCTGTAATTGTGTAAAACTCAATTACATATATTCTTGACTTGCAGTATTTGTCTATAATGTGATTAACTGTTCCGTCTGCTATTACCTTACCGGCATTTACAATCAATACCCTGTCGGAAAGCCTTTCGATTTCTTCAACATAGTGGGATGTTATGATTATACTCATTCCCTTTTCCTTTAGCTCATTTATAATATCCCACACAAGCCCCCTGCTTTGAGGATCAATACCTACTGTCGGTTCATCCATTATGACCAGTTTTGGTCTATGTACTATTGCTGCTGCAATATTTATCCTTCTTTTCATTCCACCTGAAAGCTTGGCTATTTCAGTTTGAGCTCTGTCATCTAACTTAACTTCACCAATCAACTCCTCTACCCTTTCTTTGAGTTTCTTCCCTCTTACACCGTAAAGCTTACCTAAGAAACGTAAATTTTCAAGTATAGTCATTCCCTCATAGAGGCTTATTTCCTGTGGTACTACACCAATACTCGACTTATATATTTTTTTATCTTTATTGATGTCATTATCTGAAAAAAACACCTTCCCGGAATCGGCCTCCAAAAGCCCGGCAATAATATTAAATGCTGTCGATTTACCAGCTCCATTTGGTCCAAGTATACCTAAGATTTCTCCCTTATTTACATGAAAAGAAAGATTATCCAATACGTTTTTTCCCCCAAATGTTTTTGTCAGGCCTTCAACATTCAAGAGCTGTGTACTCATGTTTAGCCCCCTGTTCTTGATTGATACAAATATCTTTTTACTTTAAATTATATATCTTTATTCATAATAATACCAGTATTTATTTTTTCTTGAAATAAAGTCATTTATAATAACAAACACTAAACTTATAGGTGCTTGTTAAAATATTGTTCAATTTTCTTCATGTTAGGACCAATTTTTTTAAAAATATCATTCAATACTTCGCACTCTCTTTTTATGTTTTCACTGTCCATTTCAAACTCTTCCATATATCTTAGCAAAGTACCCGATTCGTGCTTTTTAAATACATGTAAAACAGTCATATACTTAAATGGAGCAAGAGGATTCCTTCTTTGCGTCAATATAGTAAGGCTTTCCGGTATGATTATCCGTTCCGATTCCCAGACACCTACGTTGCTTACTTTCAGTTTATACCGCACCAGGCGTTTATTCTGGTATATTACTTCATTTTCTATTCCGGCATTCGGGTTAATTTTTTTAACAAACTGCATATCTGCAATTTCTGAAAATGCCTTTTCAGGAGAACAATTCAAAATAACTTCCTCCATTATTTGACCCATCTATATTCACCTCGCTGTTTTGTAATTTTAGATTAATTACTTACAAATCTTTCCTACTTTGATAAATACGGCATTTATGCTGTATTTAAATCAGTGTTCTTCTTTCCATAACGCAATCTGGTTACCATCCGGATCACAAAAAGCAGCCCAACTTCCTCTTTCAGGTATTGTTATTTTATTGATTAGTATCTCTGCACCCATTTCTACCGCCTTGCAAAGTGTCTGGCTGATTGAATCAACACGAATGTATACTAACGGCCATTGTCTTTGGCAGGTGATTTTTTCATCTATTTTTAGAATTGCACCCCCTATGGGAAAATCCTCATGAAACTTCATAAGCCGGTAATTTTGAACGCCGCAGTCAATTATTTTCCAGCCAAACAGTTCCCGATAAAAAGCTGAGGTTTTATCTAAATCATTAGATATCAACTCCAAATGGCAAGGTAAATTGTTCATTAATCAAACCCTGTATAATGAATATACATTATACCCTTTCATTTTTAATATAGAACATTAAGGATAACGAAAAAATAACGTCTAATTCTCGTATATTGAAACCACTATCAAATCAAGTTTTTTCGTTATTCGGAGTAGGAACTTATATTTTAGTCGTACCTAAGCATTACATATGTTTTCGTATGCATTTAAATCAAGGTATCCATTTCCTGTGATTGCTGTCAGTAATACATCACCATTATTCACTTTAGCTTCACGGATAATTTTAGCAATTGAGTAGGAAGATTCAGGTGCAGTAATTATACCTTCCGAACTGGCCAGTAGTTTTGCTGCGTCCAAAGCCTCTTGCTGTGGAACTGCAAACGGTGTAAACTTCTTTTTACTAAGTAAGTACGAGATTATTGGTGATACGCCATGGTATCGTAGGCCCGTGGCATGTATATTGGGGGGAATATAATTATATCCTAATGAATACATTTTACACCTTGGATACTGATTTGAAGAAACACCAGGATAATCAAACTTATAAACTCCCTTTGTCATTTTAGGAACGTTTTCACTCTCAACCCCAAAATACTCAATTTTCTCGTCATACTTTTTCATAAACGGCAGAACAATCCCCCCAAAGCTTGATCCCCCGCCTACACATCCAACTACCTTGTTTGGTAAAACACCAAGTTCTTCAAATTGTTTAATTGTTTCCTGTCCCACTATTGTGTTATATGAAAGTGTAAAATCCGAAAAGCTTCCAGGAAATATCACGCATTCATGATCTTTGCTAATAATTTCTGCAACCTCTGAAAGGGCAACAGCTTCAGTACTTTTAAACTCCATGCCATACGCCTCTGAAATGTTTCTCCCAATTTCAGTTTCCATTGTCGGAGAACTAACAACTTCAGCCCCATACATCCTCATCATATTGCAACGGCCAGGTCTGCTAACATATGCATGATTTGCAATAAAAACTTTGCATTTCAATCCGAACAGTGCTGCTGCAAAAGCTCCAGATGCTCCTGTCTGACCTGCCGATGTGGCAAGCAATACTGTTTTACGGCCGTCATTTTTCGCAAAATACGCCTGCGGAAGCATTGCATTTAGTTTAAAACTCCCGGAAGGAAGCAAATCCTCTCGTTTTAAATAAATCTGACAATTAGTATTTAAAGCTTTCTCTAATCCCAAAGCCCTGTGTAATGGCGTAAATCGGCCTATTTGCCGGTATTTTTCCCTTACCTCTTCAGGAATATCAATATATTCGTCGAAAACGATTTGATGTTCCATGACCTTGCTTGAATATGACGGAATAAACTTAGGCGACTGCGAAAAGCTTATAAACTCGGAATATATATTGTTCAACTCGTCTTCCGGAACAAAACTCCGAGCATTAATCCACCTTTCTATCTCATACATTTATTTCACTCCCTCACGCTTTATTAGTTAAACTCATATGCATATTAAAATTTAAAGTTCGCAATATCTACTTACTATCAGTGAATGATTCATTTATCATGCTTTTTACCTTTTCAAAATTTTCCCTGCTGTACTGACCTGAGATATTATAAAATATTTCACCCTTTTTATTTACCAATATTACATAGGCAGAAGCGTTGTCTTCCACATTAAAGCTGTCCTTATAGGCATAATCCCAACACATAATTGCGTTAGCTGGAACGCCTCCTTTTAATGTCTCTTCAGAGATAAACTCTTTTGTTATAAATTCAGGTACTTTAGGTATTAGTATAAATAATTGAAGCTTGACCTTATCTTCATTCAAAGCATTTCTATACTCTTCATCAAAGGCATTTTTAAATGATTTTACCTGCTCGGATGCCTCTCTTCCTCCGAATACAAATATTGACCAAACACTTGTAAATTCATCACTTGAACGTTGTCTTCCACTTAAGTCAAGAAGGCTGAACTCGGGTATTTTATATATGTTCTGGCTAATTGAAGAGGATTCTGAAACGCTATCTGTAATTGGACCAAACGCTGATGACCCTGATACAACTCTTTTTCCGACACCTCGTGCCATATCAATAGCAAAATCGGCATCTTCAATATCTTTAACCCATGGCTGCTTTTTAAATCCTGGGTGATAACTGTTATGTTCAAATATGCTAACACCTGCTGAAGCAACAATTGTCAGCTTTGCGGAAATAAAAGGTGAGCTTAAGTGGGATATTGGAATCTCAGACCCGATTCCTGTCGAAATACAAATAACTCCGGCAACCTTACCGCTTACTATAAATCCTTTTACCCTATGTACCTGATCGTAGTTATATTCAATAGGTAATTTCATTGTCTCATCAAGATGTGGAGCCCTTGTAAAAAGCGTTGTCAATATGGGCGGAATATGAAACCCGTAATTGGGGAATGAAAATATAAATGCATCTGATTTATCCAAAAGATTACAAACCTCCATATACTGATCCTCTGGATTTTTATTTAAGGGACACGGCTGTGGAGGCCATTTAATGCAATTTTGACAACCAATGCATGGAAGAATATTATAATCGGCCAATCTTATGCAGTTTGTCACTGCACCCTTTTCTTCTGCAGCCTCTAAAGCCTTTTGAAGCAAAAAATCCGAAGCACTCTGCATGAACCCCTTTTTATGCGTTGCGCAAATTCCCAAAATCTTTTTACTCATAAGCATCCTCCTCTTAGCAACTTCCAGACTTTTTTGATAGAGATCTATATTATATGTACCAGCTCAACTTTCCCACATATAGCATTTTTAAGACTGTGGTTTCCTATACTTCAAGAAATCTACCGATAACACTAATAACTTCATCGGGCTTTTCAAGAAACATAAAATGTCCCGCTCCCTGAATAATCTTTAATTCAGAACCTTTTATTTTCTCAGCAACATATTTACACTGCTCAACAGTTGTAATCCTATCTTTTTCACCGGCTATAACCAATGTTTTGCTCTTAATTGCGGATATTTCTTCACGCATATCAGGATGCTTCAATTCCATCACCAACGCTCTTTGCATGTATGATGGAATTTCCCGCCAGTGCCGAGTTATCATTTCCTTTACATCGGGGTATTCTTCTAAGAAGAAGTATGGAGCAATTGAGTTTTGAATAGCATCTTTGACAGCGTCTTCATTCAGATTGGTATTATCGATGGAATTAACCCTTATGTTCTCAGGCCTGAAGCTAGGATGAAAATTGGCAGAAGCCCCTAAAAGAATAAGGTTTTCAACATTTGGATTATTCAAAGCAGTTTTCATGGCCAGAGTTGCACCCAAAGAATGTCCTATTATGTTCAAACTACCAAATTTCATTTTTATAATAAACTGCCTAATATCTTCTAAAAACTCTTCAAGATTATATCCGCTTTCGGGTTTGTCAGAATTACCGTGCCCACGAAGGTCTATTGCATAAACTTCATAGTTCTGTTCAAGAGCTTTAGTAATACTGGAAAAGTAATCCTTCTTATCCCTGTTCCCGTGAATAATAAGAACCGGCTGTCCCCTTCCCGCCTTCATATAACTGACATTCAGGCCGTTCACATAAATTTTGTTTATTTGAGAATTGTTAATATTTGATGTGTCATGCATCTTTTTTATCAAAGACTTTTTGATGGCAGCTGATACCCTTTCACTATTTTCGGCGGAAAATATTTCTTCGAGTTTATAACTTATTGTGCCCTGACTATTTATAACAATAATAGTACTGTAGTTTTTTGTGTAATCGATTCCAAGCTGCTTGTTGAAACATACATCCCAATCTACATAGACCGGCTTTTCAACTATTTTATCCTTTATTTTACCCAGAATGAAATCCTTAGGTACCGGAAGCTGGCTTTGATCAATCTCTGCAATAGGATAAATATTGACCGTTTTTCCAAAAGTTTTATTAAGGCTGTCTATCCAGAGCAGGTTCTGATCAATTGCCATGGGGCCACCAATAATAAATATACTTGTTCCATTAAGGAGAACCTTAAGAGCAATCTTATGACCTGAAACATCATAAACACTATATTCATCAATATTGCCCAAACTTTGTTCCAATAATTCAATATCCTTCTGTTTTACTTTTAATTGCTCTATAACTCCATTATCCTTAAAAGCATTATGCCTTAAAGTACCTCTCGAAACGCAAATTCCAATCCTCTCACCAACTGCTTCGCATATTCTTAATGCATAACTATAATCATTATCCGAATTCCTGTTATCTGCCCGTCCTGGAAAATTATTTTCTTCTATTCTTATTCCTGCCGATACCATTAAATTAAGTTTTAATCTGTCCAAGGAATTAAATAGCCATAAAACTTCTGCTCCAACAGTTGCTGTTTCTCCTGTATATATAATCCCCGTTTCCTTGCCTGAAACCGTTCCTGTTACAGCCTGAAAAATCTTTGAATAAAACTTTTCAGAACTATCCTCATCAGTATTTTTAGAAGTAATCCTACTTAGCAACCTACCTGCTAACTCAGGCGCTTTACCTCTGCGGAATGAAAAAAACATAATCAGTGCGTCTGCCTGAGCTATTCTGTTTAATATCTCTACAACCTGATCACCTTCACTATTTGTCTGTGGACATGGCAACATATTGTCACAGTTGTTACATTCTCTACACTGCAAAATATTGTAATCGCATAAGTTAATTTTTTCAGCAACTGCACCATAATCCTCCGTTTTTCTAAGTGCAACATCCATCAATGAATCATAGAATCGCTGATCATCGGATGTCCTGGAAACAATAATTCCCAATACCTTTTTCATTTTTTTCTCCCACATTAATAGATTTATTTATTCGTATATCTTTCTTAATCTAGTGCACGAAAACAGTACAAAAATAGCTGATAAAAAAGTAAAAACAAACAACGTAATACCAATCTGACCAATACTTATTTGCCGTTGGGCCAGATTTCTTATTGTTTCAACCGCAAAGTTTATGGGATTAAATCTGGTAACCTGCTGTATCCAATGTGGCGAATAGTCCTTTGGCATCATAGCAGTAGATAAAAACATCAAAGGTAGAGTTATGAAGTTGGCCATAAAAACCAGTGCTTCCTGTCGCCTCGAAACAATGGCCATAAAATTTGACAGTGTTCCTATCAATAAGGCTGTAAAAAATACTATAACATAAATCAGCAGCACCGTTATAACACTGAATTGAACTCTAAAACCCAACAAATATGCAATTGACATTAATACGGTAACCTGAAAAAACACTAAAATACAGTTAGCTACAGCTCTTGCCAAAACTACACTAACCGGACTTACTGATGCAACAATCAATTTGTCAATCAACTTTTTTTCCATATCCTGTAATATGCCTATTCCGCTGTACCCGGCACTAAAAAGACAGGTCATTATAATTATCCCGGGTGTCAGGTATTGTATATAATTTTTAACCGGAAAACCCGGAATATCTGTCAATCCACCAAACAATTGACTGAATAGCAAAATCCACACAAGAGGCTGAACCAAATTGAAAAAAACCCATACCGGCTGCCTTATATTTACTTTAAGATGTCTCATCATCAATAAAAACATTGACCTGACCATTTTGCCACCTCATTTAAAATGCCGACCGGCATATTTTATAAACACATCATCGAGAGAAGGACTTGAGTTTATAAAGGAATCTGGCTTTAACTCAAAAAGACCGATTATTTCAGATATTTTTAAAATGTCCTTTCCGAAATTGTTACAATAAACCAATATAGAGTTATTGGTAAACTTCACACCCTTTATATTCAGCTTCTCCTTAAAGCATTTTTCAATATCATTCTTTTTACCATTCACCATTTCCATGTCTTCAATTCCAAAAACAACTTCTACTGCATCACCTTCCACTTCACGCTTCAAGTCTGCTGGAATACCTGTTGCCACAATCTCTCCCTTATCAATTATGGAAATACGACCGCATAAATAATCTGCTTCATCCAAATAGTGAGTGGTTATAATCACATTCATATTTCTTTCCTTTTGTATATTCCTTATGTGATCCCACAACTTTCTCCTTATATTTGGGTCGAGTCCCACAGTGGGTTCATCCATGTAAAGTATTTCAGGATCATTTATGAGTGCAACAGCTATGTCCAGCTTTCGTTTAACCCCCCCGGAATATAATTTGACTTTGTTTGACAGATAGTCTTTAATCTCAAGCACATCCGAAATCCAGTCAATTCTTTTCTTGAGTTCTTCTTTTTTTATTCCGCACAGTGCACCATGCAATTGCAAATTTTCATAGCCTGTAAAGCTTTCGTCAACTATAGTGTCCTGAAATACACATCCAATAATACTTCTAATCTTATGTGTATCCTTTCTTATATTGAATCCTTTGATGGTTACACTTCCGCTGGTGGGCTTCAATAGTGTAGCAAGTATCTTTAACGTAGTTGATTTACCTGCCCCGTTAGGCCCAAGCAAGCCATATATCTCACCTGGTTCCATTTTAATATTTATTTTGTTTAAGGCCTTGTAGCCGTTTCCAAATACTTTTGTCAAATCACATATATCAATCATCTTATCATCCCTATCATATACAATTACACCTTCAGCCATTATATTTTCCAATAATCATGGCACTGTTTATGCCCCCTCTGCCCCTTGAAATCTGCAAAACATTATTTACTACCTTATCAACAGCTTTATTAGGTGTATAATTCAAATCACACTGCTTATCAGAATTTTCATAGTTAATGGTAGGAGGAATCTTGCCGTTGCTTAAAACCATACAATTAGTTATGGTGTCTATTGCTCCGGCAGCTCCAAATGTATGCCCGAACATGGATTTCGGACAGCTTAGAGCAACGTTATCAATTTTGTTTCCAAATACGTTTTTAAGAACATTGGTTTCTATAATATCGTCTTCTATTAATCCACTACCATCAAGATTAATGTAATCTATATCTTTTGGAGTTAGTTGCGCTTTTGAAATACACGATTCTATAACATCCCTATATCCTAAACCTTCTTTATCATGGTTCTTATGGTGTACACCGTCACAATTGGACTCAAAAGCAATTATTTCACCGTATATTTTTGCATTACGCTTCCTTGCGTGTTCAAGTTCTTCAATCAGTAATACTCCAGATCCCTCACCAAGCACCATTCCATCTCTGTCACGATCATACGGACGATAGGCTGTTTTCGGACGGTCATTCCTTTTAGACATAACCTCACTTTTCATAAAACCCAAAAATCCATACGGAAAAATACCTGCTTCAGTTCCACAGACAAAGCATGCATCAATCCTGTTCAAGAGAATGGATTTGAATGCATTTCCAATAGCTATATCAGAACTGATCCTGTCAGATACAAAAGTTTTACTAAAGCCTTTTAACTTGTAAAATATAGATATCTGGCCCTGTGGTGCTGTATAGAACCATGAGATGGACTGATACGGACTTACATCCCTATATCCTTTGCGGTATAAATTAAACAGTTCTCTTTCACCAAAACCCACGCCACCAAGACAATTTCCAACAAATATACCTACCCTTTCCTTATCGGTATCTTCTAACACCATCCCGGAATGATCTATTGCCATTTTTGTAGCGGCCATCGCATAATGTGTAAACACATCCAACTGTCTTGTTAACATAAAAGGGAATCCATAATCTGCGATGTTGAAATCATTTATTTCCCCTGCCATTTTTACATCATAAGATGTAGTATCAAACTTAGAAATCAAACCGACATTTGATTCACCCTTCACAAGTGATGTCCAAAAACTATCCAAGCCTATACCGGATGGTGATACTATCCCCATACCTGTTATAACAACGCGACGTTTTCCCATAATCTACTCTCCCCTATATTTTCTTAAAACCATTGCTGTATGGAGTCCAGAAAATCCGCTTGCATTCGTCAGGGCCACATTTACCTCTTTATACCTGCCTTCGTTCGGTACATAATCCAGATCACACAGCTCATCTTTAACTCTGTAATTTATAGTTGGTGGAATAAAGCTGTTTTCAATTGCAAGACAGCACACAATTGTCTCCACAGCACTTGCTGCACCTAAGGGATGTCCCATCATTGACTTGGTTCCGCTAATAGCTATATTATAAGCATGATCCCCAAAAACTCTTTTGTACGAACCGGTTTCGTTAATATCATTCTGTTTTGTACCGCTTCCATGTGCATTTATATAGTCTACTTCGTGCCTTGAAATTCCTCCTTCGTCAAGTGCCCAATTGATTGCTCTTGCCAGATCTGTTCCATCCGGTTTTAATCCAGTCATATGAATGGCATTATTAACTGATGAAAAACCAACAACTTCGGCATAAATATGTCCACCTCTTTTAATAGCATGTTCAAGCTCTTCTAAAATCAAAACTCCTGCTGCTTCTGCAAGCACAAACCCATTCCTGGTATTGTCAAAAGGCCTTGAACCCATTTCCGGAGGTTCATTATTGGTTGACAAAGTATCTATAACTTCAAAAGCTGCAATTGTAACCGGTGTTATCGGCGCTTCGGAAGCTCCACATATAATCATATCCAAGTCTCCGCTGCGTATATGGTCATATCCTAGTCCTATTGAGTCAATACCTGCCGTGCATCCAGTTGCTGTTGTACAACAAATACCTTTTAAGCCGTAGCGGTATGCAATCTCATTAGAAGTTGTATTCGGCATCGACCTTGCATAAGCATAAGGAGATACATCTTCAGGATTAACAACGCTTTTACCTCTGTTGGTTAAAACAATAAACTCCTCATCCATAAATTTGGTACCGGCAACAGCATTGGCAATATTTACGCCAACTCTTCTCTTATCTATGGTCTGCCAGTCTATACCAGCATCCTTAACTGCCTGATCACTGCATACTATGCCAAATTGAGTTATTCTATCCATCCTTCTAATCTCATTCAAATTAAGGCCACTCTTTTCAGTGTTAAAATCCTTTACATAACCAAAAACTTTGGAACTGAATCCATATTCATCAAATTCAGGTAGATGACAAATCCCACTTCTGCCCCTCACATTACTTTCCCAGAATGCTTCTTTCCCAATACCTATTGGTGTTATCAGTCCTACGCCAGTAACAACAACTCTTCTCATAAACAGCACCCCAAACTATAGTTTCATTATTTCTTTTGCAATTTTTAAACCGTTTAAGACAGTACCCATGCCGCAAGATGGCAGGGCAGAAATTATTACTGTGAGTATTTCACTTTTTGTTGCACCATGTTGCAAAGCTCTTTCAATATGAATTGGAAGTCCTTCAGCTGATTGCTTTGCAGTTAAAATTCCGATTAAAACCAGTTCCTTTACTTTTGGCTCCAAGGGGCAACGCCTTTCAAGTGTTTTGATTAAATTGAAGTAAGCATCGACAACTTCAGGAGCCTCCTTTTTTATAATATCCATGGACATATTAAAGTCCTCCTCAATCAAAAAACGTTTGGTCAAGTTTCAAATGAACTGCTCCTGATTCTATTTTTTCTTTGAATAACTGCAGTTCTTCCTTACTTCCTTTATTGATATATCCTTCAATCTCTTCGTCTGTATGCCCTGTTTTCTCATCCATTCTAAAATCCTGAATCCAAGTCATTCGTGATCCATTCTGTTCTTCTGCCAATACAATATCCAAAATCCAGTGTTTGAAAGGATAAATCGGTTCAAGTCTTACTCCACGAGCTGAATAAGTGTTTATATCAATAGTCCTCTGAGAAACCCATGTTTCAGGATCATTATCTTCCTCTGGATGGGCATGGTCACCATGATCATCATCCTCTTCATTTCCGATTATCTTAAATACAATTTTAATTTTACCATCTACCAACTTCTTGCTTTCAATCACCTCAGCATTTTTGTATCCATGTAATTCAGGCCAGTTCTGGATGTTGTTTATTATTTGAAACAACTCTCTGATATCTTTGTTTATAATTATAGAATTAACTGTATATCCCATATGACTTCTCCTTCTAGAATTATTTGATTCCGCTTAACACAATCAATTCCCTGAAATCTATTTTTCAACCAAACAGGAAATATAATTAGTGCATACTTCATAATCACTAATTCCCTGCAGCTGCTTCTTCTACAGCACTCATTGTTTCCAGAACTGACTGTACAGTTGTCCACTTTGCTGCATGTATCGGAGCTATTCTTACTCCCGTTTCATCACCAAGCGCTGCGGCCAGTTCAACAAAAGCTATTGATTCAAACCCAAACTCTTCAATCAGGTTTGTTTCGGTATTGATACTGTTTGAAATTCCATACCTCTCTTTTAAAATTTTACATATAAGCTCTTGTCTTTCCATCTTTTTACCCCCTAATATTTTTTATTTACATAAGATAAGGTGATTCCAAAAAACAACTTATCAATCGTCATTTTGAAAGACTTGATTTTGTAGGCCTTGTAATCTATGTATTGAACAGTTTATTT
Source organism: Bacillota bacterium (assembly GCA_023421115.1). Classification (GTDB taxonomy): domain Bacteria; phylum Bacillota; class Clostridia; order Acetivibrionales; family Acetivibrionaceae; genus Acetivibrio. The sequence continues at coordinate 14,067 of JAEZUI010000046.1, forward strand.
TTTGAAATACCTTAAATAGATGTCACCATTTAAACAATATTGTACTCATTTATAGTCTGTTATTGTTGTTCAACAATTGCTACTGCCCTGACCCAGGCTGCTCCCAAACCTTTTAGTTTAATTGGAAAACAGCTGACCTTGAATCCAAAATTGACAGGAATTTTATCAAGGTTTGCAAGCCTTTCGATATGACAGTATTCCTTTTCTCTTCCATAAAAATGTGCCGGCCACAGCTTTGATCGGTCTTTTGTCTTGTAATACTGATTAACCATTACTATAAACGGCATGTCCAGCGAATAACAATCAGTTCCTATTATTTTCACACCACTTTCTACCAAGTATTTTGTTGCCTCTCTGCCTAGCCCAGGAGCTTCAAAAAAGTAGCGTGGAGTTCCCCATTTTTTATCTGTACCAGTTCTTATAAGTACAATATCATTTAGTTTTAGCTGGTATCCTATACGCTTTAACTCATTCTCAATATCTGTTTTTGTTATTTCCTCTCCTGGTCTTTTATCACAAAAACTCAATAATACACCATCCCCGTAACACCACTCCAGAGGAATTTCGTCTATTGTCCTGGATCTTTTTCCTTCACATTTTGTTCCGAAGTGTGCAGGAGCATCCAAATGGGTTCCGGTATGAACAGATAACGAAATATTCTCCTCATTAATGAATTCTCCATCTGGAAAACTGTCTTTTGTTATTCTTTCTTTTCCAATCATATAATTAATAAGAGCCTTTGCTTTATCGAGAGCTTTCTTTTTTCCCATAAAGATAATTTTTCTTCCAAACCTCGATCCTCCAGAATGCGGCTGTGTTATAACTTTTACAGGCATTGGCTCCGAAGGATTCGATTCTACACTAAAGCTGAGATCAATTATTTGCATCACGTTTCCCCTCTTTATTCAGACTGATTAATAAATCATTATACTGTTCTTTTTGGATATCGCTAAAGTTGCTGTCAATAAAACTGCCTAAATCGATAAGGTCACGATGAATATAACTTTTATAATTTTCACGCTGAATTGATATCTTTTTTTTAGCGCTTCCTAAATTTTTATAATCCTCAATGTAAATGAAATATACTCCCCAGTAAAACAAAAGAATCAGTTCCATAACCAAAGGTTTATCAAGCTTGTCTGCCTTTTCAAGATGTTTCCTGGCCTTTTCCCCATCTTTAAAAATAATGGTTGCCTCGGCCATATTAATATGATAATTGTAGTTTGATGGTTCTTTCATTATTAAATTATCATAATAGGAATATACGTCGATTTTGCCTCTCATCTCATTTATAAAAAAAGCGTATCTTTTTATCAGCCAGGTGTTTTCAGGATCACTTTCAATCGCTTTTTTATAGTAAAACTCTGATTGTTCATACCTTTTGATTTTTTGAAGAAAGAACGCATAGTGACTTATATACCAAAGATTTTCAGGTTCGAATTCCAGGGCTTTTTTGTAGTAGATATCGGCTTTTTCGATATTGCCTGTCCTTTCGAGTAGATATGCATAGTATCCAATCTGATCTGTATAATCTTTTTCTGTCAATAAGATTTTCTCATATTGCCTAAGAGCATCTCTATGCTTGTTTTGCTTACCTAGGCATATGCATAAGTTCAAAAGCATGCTTGAATCATTTGGATTTTCCTGTAATACCTTGTTGGTTAATTCAATACTTTCGGCATATCTTAATCTTTCTTGAAGACATGATGCATATTCTTTCACCAAATCTGTTGACGGTAGGGCAACCTTACAGAAAGCCTCATCATAAATCACCAGGGCTTCCTTATAATTCCCTTCATTATATAATTTGTGAGCTTTATGGAGCTGCTGTTCTAACAACATAACACATCTCCCCTTTATATTAAAATCAAAAAAAACTATATTTAGACAATATTTTTGTATATCTATTCTGTATATTTATATTATTTATGTATAATTTACTTTATTTATGTTATATTTACTATATTATATTAATTATTATAAAATTTGTCAACATTTATCATAATTATTGCATTATTTGTTATTATTATTTTGTAATATTAGGTTTTGTTAAGATTTTTGTCATGCCTGAATTTGATGGTTCAGGACATAAAACAAAGCCTTATGGTATAAACCATAAGGCTTTGATATAAATCTGGCAGCGACCTACTTTCCCGGGACGTCACCATCCAAGTATCATCGGCACTGGGAAGCTTAACTACCGTGTTCGGAATGG
>JAEZUI010000050.1 GCA_023421115.1 Bacillota bacterium
ATTTACAGAAGCACAAAAAACTAAAGTCTTCTTATCTTTGACGTACTCCAAATAAGTACTGACAATTATATTATTTCTTTCAGGGATAAACAGTTTACTCTCCAGATCTTGAGAATTGTACTTTATACCGTTTATTCTAACGCTTGAAAGGTCAATATTTGTTTTTATCCTTATGCACCTTACAGAAACAAGTTCATCTATTTCAACAGCTGTTTCTAAATCCAACTTATGTGCTACATTTTTGAATAAATTAAGCAAATTCTCTCCATCTGCTCTGTCGGGTGTAGCTGTAAGTCCCAGTGTAAACTTAGGCTTAAAATATCCCAGTATTTTTCTATAGGTATCCGCTATTGCATGATGACACTCATCAATAATTATATAGCTAAATTCATCTTGAGCAAATTCTTTTAAGTTTTGAGCTATACTCTGTATACTTCCACATACTACATAAGAATTTATGTCTTTCTCCTCTGCAACAAATGTGCCAACCGAAACCTCTGGCCATATCTTTCCAAATGTTTTCTTAGCTTGGCTTATTAGCTCCTTTGTATGAGCAATAAATAGAGTTTTCTCTCCAACATTCTTTGCATCACTTACAGCGGTTACTGTCTTTCCAGTCCCCGTTGCATGGTAAAGGAGAGCAATAGTTTCATTTTTATCTCTCATACTTTTCAAATTCTCAAGAGCTGATTCCTGATGCTTTTTCAGCTCAATAATCTCTCCTTTTTGCTTCGGAAGATAATCATCTATTACTCTCAAAAATGGGATCTCACCTATAAATGTTCTAATTTCGTCCTTGACCTTTTCAGGTTGGTATTTTAGCTGATTATATGCCCATCTGAATACTTTCCAATTATTATAAACAAGGCTGTTCTGCTTTAGTAAGTCATCGAAATACTTGTTACTTGAAATGAATTTTGGATTATGATACCTTTCTCCATCAATCTCAATCGCAATTTTCATCTCATCATTTTCCAGTGCAAAATCTATAGAACGGTGATTTCCGTATATATCTACAAAAGGATATTGTATAAATAAATATTGTGATTTATCAGGACCAAATACATCACAAAACAACTCCATAAATTTGTCTTCTGCCGGACTTCCAAGCTTCCCTGATTTTATTATTTTGTAATTCATATGTTCTTCCCCTAATCTTTTTAGCCATCGTATTCAACAAGAGCCTTCTTTAACTTCCGTATACCACCTCGAGGATTTTCAACATCTCCGCAAAACCTCGGAATTATATGTATGTGCAAGTGAAAAATTGTTTGACCAGCGGCTTCTCCCACATTAATTCCTATATTGTAGCCATCAGGCTTCAATTCATCATCAAGTAAAGCCTTTACTTTTATAATCAAATCATTAAATGCAATTATTTCATTTGTCGTTGCATCAAAGTAACTGGCATAATGCCTTTTAGGTATTATAAGCACATGTCCCTTGTTTACAGGATATTGATCATATATTGCAAATGCAAATTCATTTTCAATTATATAGTCTTTTTTATTGCAAAAAACACATAACGTTTGTGTTCCAGCATGAACTGTCATTTTGGGCGGCTGCCTCCAGTTCTTTATTTTCTAGTCAGAAACCATATTCGCTAATTTTTCTACTATTGTTTCTGCTTCTGCTTCAAAATCAAAATCTGGTTGACCTTGACGTGCATAATATGAGGAAAACCTATTAAGAATACTTTTTACAAAATATTCTTGTATTCTGATCTCTGGTGGCCAAAATTTTTCATTAAGCTGTTCTGGTGTATAAGTTAATATTCTTCTAAAATTAACATATCCGCCTAAAAACAAACTATTTTCAGGAAGCCAGTGATAATACTCTTTAAAATTATTCTTTATTGCAGGCAATACTGCGTTTTTCTTTTTTGATTGTTTTACTTCTTGTGTTAGTTGGAGGTTTATTGTTTCTTGTTTATCAATTTCACAGACCATTATTCTATCAGTTTTCATAACACCATTATGTTTAGCCAAATCACATGGAGGTGATAAAACAATACAGCACAAATCATCTTCTTTCGCTCTAATTATTGAACCCGTTCTAATTTGATCATTTATTGGTGGCTTTATATACATTTCTTCTGTAACATAAGCTGGAACTTCATCGTCAATAAGATCTTGAATATGGGCTATTGCATATCGTAACAAAATTCTTTCAGTATCAATATCTTTTTCACATAATTTTTCCCAAATGTGTATTTGGGGATAAAGATTCTTCCAAAACACTCTATTCATTGCTCTTTCTATTATACCTTTACCTCCAATTACATTAAAAAGTCCAGTAGCACATGATTTTATAAGCGTATTCACAATTTCCTCGTAAGTACTTTCACCCTTTTTGTATACTTTAATTGGAGAACCTTCTTCCAAATCCGTATCGGGAGTGCCTGTCATTACAGTAACAGGTACTCTATAGAAATCAATTATTGTATGAATAATTGTATTTCCGCTCTTTCCTCCATCTAACTTTATATCTACTATTACACCGTTATATTCTTTATCCAATTCTTCTAACGCAGAATCAAACGTCTTTGATACAACTAGTTCAATTTTTGTATCTTCGGATTGGTGATTCATTCTTGAAATTGTATCCATGCATGCCTCTGCATCCTCTGGAGAATCTTCAATCAATAAAAACTTATACATCATGTAACACCTCGCTATTCTGGACTCAAACGGAAATGAGCACCCTTATCGTTTTGTAATGCAGTAAGCAACAATCCATTACGGTTTGCAGCTTCCCCAGCTATAGAAAGACCTAATCCTGTTCCTTTGGGTTTTGTTGTAAATTGCGGTTCAAAAATCACACCACTTTCAAGCAATTTAGTATCAATACCAAGTCCAGAATCTTTATAATTGATTTGCCACTCATCATCTACATCTGAAACTTCAATGAGAATATAACGATCGACACAATTTCTTTCATTAATCCAATATATGCTATTGTCAATTAAATTTGTAAATATGGTATAGAAATCTTGTTTCCAACCATTGAACCGCATTTTTTCTGAACACTTAATTGAGACAATAATATCTTTCAATTTAAGTTCATTTTCAAATACTGAAGTTACACCTGAAAGCACATCTATCAATAAAAATTCAGATTTAGTATCTTGTCTTTTTGCTGCTAAAGGATCTAAACGACTAAACAGATTCACAAAAACACTTGCGTTATCAGTAATTCCAGAAGTTAAATGTGTAATTTTGTCTACAGAATCCTCGGTTTGCTCAGTTTTAAATACCTCTCCATAAAATTTCAGATTAGGTATTTGGTTTTTAAAATAATTCAAAGGTCGTCTACCTTCATGGAGAATAATGTTAATTATTTTCCCCAAAGTTGCTTGCCCTTGATAAACTGCTATAGCACGTTTAATATCCTCAATTGCTTCATTCTTTTGATCCTGTTCTTTTGAAATAATACTTTCAACTTCATCAATTACTATTTCGGATAATCCAGCCTTTTTTAAGGAAGATGAAACGGACTTTTTAAGCGAGGAGTAATCATATAATCCCTCTAAATCTTTTTCAATCTTTTTCCCTGGATTTGAAAGACCAATTTTTCTCCTAAACATAAACCGTCTTTCTTCCAGTTCTGCAATTGTAGCACATGTTATTTCTTTTAATCTTTCATATGCAGAATTACTTTTCAACCCATCCCTTGCACTTTTCTCCTCCAAATGAGAAACTTCTTCTGATTCAATATGTACATATCCTACAACTTGGTTACTACTAATTCTCATGGATGGATTTTGAACACGTTGTTCATTTAATTTTAACCAATCATAATCCGAATCCCCCAATGGACGAATTCGAAACCCATTTCTATATACACCAATACCATTTACGTCATTTAGAAGTTTTCTAGCCTGCAGTTTTGAAATATAGTGACCTGTATTTTCATCCTTTAATCCTCGCTGTATTAATTGATCAATAGCAGTTTTATCACGATCATACACACGAATATCAATCATAAGCTTTCCACAGCATGTTTTTCCAAACTGAATATTAATTTTTTCCTCAATTCCATTTAAAATTTTTTGATTTTCATATGTTAAGGTTCCATTACCATCAGAATCAATTACACCGCTAATTTTGTAATCAAAAAGATCCAAAATTGGATAAGGAGTAAGATCTTCAGTAATAATTTCAGATTGTTCATCAAAGAATTTTTCAAAACGTAATGTTATTTTAAATGTTTCGTCAAAAGTATCATCCGTTTTTGGTGGAATAAGCTTTTTCAATTCAAAACGTAGCTTATCTAGTGCTGTTGTATTCCATTCATTTTTTTTTGTTTTTCCACCATTAATGGTAAGGCGAGTTCCAGACTGCTCGTTAACACTTTCTGATTCTATCAATATATCTACTTGATCTAGGTACTCATATTTCTTAAATTGATCCCATTCTACATACAATCTTGTTCTTTCCCCGTCTTTATTAACTGTTTCAAGTAGCAAATCATCCCCTAGAATACTAGCTGCATATCTTCCTATACCTTTGCGTCCTTGCATTATTCTTCCTTTAGGACTTCTTCTCTCTTTTAATTTGTAATCTGTTGACGGAACAAGCCATTTATTTATTACATCGTCTGTAGACATACCATGTCCGAAATCTTCTATACACAATTCTAAGAAGTCCCTATTTTCATTACCCTTGAAACTTATAATTGCCTCGGGTGAGTCAGCATCATAAGCATTTTTAACAAGTTCCACAATTGCTGCAAATTGATCTTGTATTAATTCTTCACCAATAGTGAGGACATGCCTTCCTGCAGGTCTAATCTTATACGTACCGGATTCATTCATTTCCTTACCTCCAATATAGCATTTTCCGTTTCTTATTCAAAAGCACTTGAATAACATTTACAAATTCGTTAGAATGCAGCTATTTCAGATAAAACTCTAACATTTTTAATAAACCATTATCATTTGCATTTAACAACTCAGCAAAACTATACAGTTGTTTCATTATAAAATAATTATCGTTATTGATCGTTTATCATCTCCTTCATAGCTTTAGCAATAGCTTGTGCCATAAGTGGTGGCACAGCATTTCCTACCTGTGTGAACTGCCAAGTTCTTGGTCCTTCAAACTTAAAGTTATCTGGAAAACTTTGGACTCTAGCTGCCTCCCTTACAGTAAGAGATCTACACTGTCTTATATCAGGGTGAATATTGTAATGCCCATCTTTCGATATATGTGCCACTATTGTGTGTGGAACATCATACCACCAGTGAACCTTAAATCTATCCTCAAAGTTTACCTTATTTTTATGTGTGCTGTCTTCTTCAGGGACCTCTTTATATCTAAGTTGTTCTCCCTCCATTGCCTTTTTGATTGCTATCGAATATATCCTTAAATCTCGTTTAAGATGACATCTTGCCTTATGATTCAATACTCCTACGCCATCTTCACGCATTAACTTCTGGAATTCAGATAGTTCTTCTTTAGCAATATCGTAATCACTAAAGTAGTAATCATTTCCCTGCCCTGGCATGAGAAAAGGTAAATCTCCAATTGCATTTTTCGTATTTTGTTTCTCACCAAAAGATTGTACTTTATATTTTTGAAAATCAGGATAAATAGCCCCCTTTGGAAACTCACTTTTCCTGAAACCTATTAAAATCATTCTTTTCCTGCTTTGGTAAACCCCAAAATTCCTTGAATCAAGTATATTCTCAGTGTGGTCACTATTCGGTCCAGACATTAATGTATATCCAATAGCAGAAAAAGACTTCTTAATACTTTTAAATATTTCACCCTCTTTTGCATTCAGTATACCCGGCACATTTTCAAAAACGAAAACCTTCGGTTTAAAGTGATTAACTATATCTATATAGTAGCGAAATAAGTAATTCCTTTTGTCATCACGAACAGAATCTTTCATTCTTCCTCTTCCAATAAGTGAGTAAGCCTGACATGGCGGACCGCCAATAATTACATCTACCTTTGTAACTGTATTATACTCCATTGATTTTTCTATAAGCTTAATTATCTGTTTTGAAGAAGTTGTTCCCTCCTCAATATAAGGTTTTCCAAATGTCTTGTTTAGCACCTCAATATCGAGTTTTTCTTTTATTTCTGGATATTTTTCAAAAATATCTTTCCTATCTTCTTCTACTGTTTTATAACTGTTTGATTTCCTAAGGTATTCATTATATAGATCAAGGTCATTCCTTTCCCTTAAAAAATGATAACATATTCTTGTTTTAAGAGTTTCACATGCCCATTTTTCTTTTTCAACATGTGCTATTACTTTAAAACCTTCTCTGAAAAAACCTTCAGTTAGACCCCCTGCTCCAGAGAACAAGTCAATTACTACCATATTAACCCTCTTCCCTAATAACGTAATATTAATATTCAAATTTGATATATGCTTTATATTGTACCAATAAGCTTTATTTTTTTAAATATATTTTATGTGTTTTAAAAAGTATCCAAATATTCAATAGTTTTGAGAATAACATCAGCTATCTTATATACATAAGTTTTGAAAAAAACCCATTTCGAGGTCATCAAGTGTTCCAACAATCAAAGCTCTATCCAAAAGTTGATTGAACTCCTCACAACTTGTTTCAGAAACTAATGTACATGCGTGACATGCAGATAAATTTAATGAATCCATTCCCTGACCCCTGCTATCAATACATACAGGATCACTTGAACACCATCTTGCCTTAAGTACAGCATTAGTTATAACTCTAGGTAGTATATCTGGCAATCCCTGTCTAACCAGTCCCCCAAGCGTTCCCTCTGCATCCCCACTAGCTGTATATATTAATATTCCAGACATTTTATAGTCTTCATTAGATGCATTACAATAAATTCGTTCTCGTAAAGAAGCAGACGAGTATCCGCATTCAAAGCTAAGTTGTCTGATTAATATGTGTGAAATTGTATGTAGCAACAAAAATTTAGCTGTTATACTTCTTTTAGAAAAACCTCTCTGCATTGAAACTTCTCTTTGTCTATCATTGATTATTTCTGTTCTGCACATTACAGATTCGTGTTTACTTGTCCATTCATCAATCTTTTTATTATTAAACTCAATGAATATTCCTTCACCCCTTACTTCATAGGCTGGATACCAGTCAGTTTTATCTTCCTTGACGCTAATAATTTTGCCAGCACTACAATGTCCATCAGATAATACATTCTGATCTGGTGGATTTATCCTTGAGAAAGCTGTTAATGCTCTTACCTCTCTCAATTTATGAACAAGAATAACTTTACTAATTTGCTCCATATTATATTTGCTTCCATCTACTCTTTTAATCTTAAAATCCTTACTTAAGACTTTCTCTAATTCCAGATCACCCACAAGTGCTTTATATTCTTCTTCCCTGTATTTGTTTCTTGTGATAGTAACATTTTCATCAACAGTGCTTGTACTTGGAAAACCAATTTTCCTTGCTATAACTTTTTTTACAGAATCTTTATTGCAATTTATATCACTTGCTATATCATTAATATAATCCTCTAAATAGTCATCCAAATACTCCTGCCTTTTACCCTTATCTTCAGCTCTATTCAAACCATGTATAAACTCGTCAAAAAGTCTACATCTTTCAATATCTGTAGTGATTTTGTCTGAATAAGGAGGTATTACTATTGAACTGTCTACTTTTGAAAAATAAACATTTGACGCACCCCTTTGAACAGTCTTCTGAGGAGCAACACATTTTACTCTCGAACCTTTCCATGGCATATGACCCTTACAAATGAAATTATAGTCATCACTATACCATCCATTTTCCTTGAGCTTTTTGTTTAGTTTTTCAAAAATATCATCACTGAAGGAAGACGCCATATTAGTTTTAGCTCCACAAACGCACTCAATTTTTATTCCTTCAAGACCAGCTGTATTAGCTCCTGTACTAATTTTTAATTGAGGATCTTTACAAATTTTTTTGTCTTCCCTTATATGAACCCACTCTACCCATGGAAAATCCTGTATATGGCCATACTCGCATACAGTAATTATTCTTGCAGGTACTAACTGTGGTTTTCCTCTACATTCAAGGCATTTTGGCGTCCTCATATCATCAGATTTTGAATTCTTTCTAGGCTTAAATTTCTTTTTATATTCCTCTTCCCATTCATTTATTGGCTTAAATCGCCTACAACTAGGGCAAAAATACCATTCGGGAAATCTCACAAAAGGAAGTCCTGTTTTACATTCATCATATGAAGGAGGCATTCTAAACTCATTAACTCCCAAAGCTTTTTCAAGTCTTTCATCATGAATAATGATTTCCTCCTTCCATAATTCAGGGGCAGCAGCCATTAAAGTCTGATCTACAAAATCAATCATAGCACCAATACCAAAAGGAGTTATTGCCTGACTTCTTCTAACATTGTGGGTAGTATTATATAAAGTGATTGTATTTTTAATTTTACTCATCGTCATCATCATCTCCAAATACCAATATATTAACCCCGCTCTGTACATCAACATTTCTCATCGACTGTAGCGTTTCTATCGCAGGCATTACATCATTTTTGCCAAAAGGTCTGATCAAATGTTTTTTATCTACTTTTGTATAAGTAAGCAATTCTTCACAAGATAAACTAAAGATTTTTTTTGACCATTCATCCCATATATCTTTAACATCCTTTTTTGTATCGTCTACAAGAGAAGTATCAATTTTCTCTATCCTTTCGATTAAATACTTCTCAATTTTCTTAACATTTTCGGAATCGCATTCAAAAGCCGAAGCCATTTCTTCACTATTTAGCTTTCCAATATGCCTCATCATACTTATAAGAACCGCATGCAATGCTCTATCTCTAACAGGCTCTGAAAAAGGAGTTACACTTGTTGGTTCAACATATCTATAGAAAGATTGATGATATGAACAAAACTGTTCAAAATGTGATCTATCTCTACTTCTAGCACCATCGAAAAGTGTAAACACTAATCCTGGATATCTACGTCCTACTCTACTAGATGCTTGAATATATTCAGAAGTTAATTTAGGTTGACCTACTATAAGCATAAGATTCAATCTAGATACATCCACACCCACTGAAATCATATTAGATGCTAATAATACATTTACAGGATATTTTTTTTCACTTAAGTTTTCCTTTGAGTACTCATTTTCAAGTCTGTCAAGTGTTTTGATTATTTGTCCGGACGGTACCCTACCTGTTAATTCATCAGCCTCGAAAATAGCCCTCGTTTTTGATCTGTTCTCTAATCTGCTTGCTAACCTTCTCATTGCATCTTTAATGTCATCATCTACAAGTGTAGAACATTTTCCAAGTTCACGTATACTATTAAAGTATGTTACTAGTGTCCAATACTTATCTTTTATATAATCTGGTATATCTAACATATGAAGTTTCTGCAACATTGCCGCCATCAACCTTATTTCAACAGTTGTTTGAGTTTTTCCCGAAGACATAATACCACAATACAACCTACCTGGCCTCTTATCTACAGGTATTTCTCTAACAAAAAATGAATCTTCTGCCACAAGACCAGGAGAAGGAAACTGTTTAACATCTCTAGTGTAAAGATTTTTGCACTGTTCCTTTGCCCTCCTTATCGTTGCAGTTGACGCAATAATTTTAGGTTTTATACCTTTCTCGCTACACATTGCATCAATTGCAGTTTCATAGAGTCCCACAACAGTTCCCAATGGTCCAGAAATTAAATGTAGTTCATCCTGAATAATAAGTTCCGGAGATTTATTGCTATTCCCCTCATCAAGTGCAAATAGTCTTGATACCTCAGCTTTCCAAGTCATCATAGCAAATTTGTCAACAGTACCAAATAACAACGTTGGAGGATTTTTATAAATCTCTTCATCGACAACTTGGATAGGTAAAAAGCCATCAAACTCGCATTCCTCTTCAGGACAAAATAACGTAGCCTTACCACTCCCATACCCCCACTTACCCTTTACTTTTCCAGCTTCTACTTGTTTAACCATTTTAGTCCCACACCAAGGACATTTTAGCAATTGGAATTTATTATACCGGTCCTTATTATGCTCCAATTCATTTACATCAGAACTTATCAGTTTATTTATACATTCTTTTGCCTCTTTATTTGTATTTGGAGTAGAACCACTACCTATCCATAGTCCAATAGTTATTGGCTCTTTACCCAAATTGTATTTTCCATTTCTTCGAATCTTCTCACAAGCACATATAAGTATACTAGCTCTTACAAATTGCTGTGCGGCTAGCAACCTAAGTGTATATCTCATTATTATTGCTGTTCCTTCACCAGTAATCGGCTCTCTTAATCTTCGTAAAAATATGGTGAATGCAGTAAGCCCAAGATATGCTTCAGTTTTACCTCCTCCTGTAGGAACCCAGATTAAATCAAGAATATCCCTATCTTCACAGTCAGGATTAGCAATTGATTTGATTGACATCAATATAAAAGCTAGCTGAAACGCCCTCCAACTTGCATCCTTATCATTAACAAGTGAATAATCATGCTTTTGTAACTCTTCATCTCCAAGAAAGCGTTCCTTATTTTGAGAATGTGCCCGTTGCATAAGCATTGCACTATTTGCTAGGCAAAAAGCTGTGTATACATCATCCGTACTTTCTATTTGACAAATTCCCTCAATTATTCTTTTATAGGCAAGTTTACAATCTTCTACATGGCGTCTTGCAGCATTTATGTATACTATATCTAAATCTGATAGATCTCCTTCCAACTTATCAATCCACTTTTTATAAGTGTTAGCAAACCTTCTTAATAAGTCAACCTTCTGATTCCTATTATACTCAGAAATGTCTGATAGATTTTTCATAGGAAGAACCATATCAGATAAATCGCCCATTTCGTTAATTTCAAAATCAATACCCGCAACCTCATATAGTGGCATAAATTCAGTTCTAACAAATCCATGCCCGTTGCAACTTACATCACTTACAATAGATACTCCATGTCCAGTAGCATAGTTTTTTTTATTTCTATAAAGCAGCTCGAGACTCTCTTCTTCTTCATCCTTATTGTTATATGGGTTGCTTATGCATTCGACAAATATAAGATCTGGATTATCATCACTCAATACTGATACTTCAGGCTGAAAAAAAGTATTTGATATTTTAGGATCTCCATTATGTGTATTCACAAGCATAATCGTAAAACTCCATGTATTATTTACATATCTTCTTTTTACAATTGCAAGTTCTAACCCAACTTTGCCACCGATTATTATCTTTTCACAATTATTCTTTATATTTACTTTTATTGGACTATCAAGCTTTACAATTTCTCTTACATACCCATATTTTTTATACTTAGAATCTGTGCATTGACTGCAGAGCTTATAAATAGCGTTTTCTAGTCCATCATATTTGTCCATTAAGCCAGATGATTTCAACCTATTAATATCCGCAAAGTTAATAGATTTCTTAAGTCTGATTGTTCCCTTACTATGGTAAAGAAACTCGCTAAATAATGGATCACTAAATTCTTCATCCATCCCGTTAAAATTTACGCAGCAGTCCTCATAAGTACTAAGCCTATATTGAGCACAGTTCACTCTAACATTGAGATAATCAAGGTTACCTTTTGTAAAAAAAGTAAATCCCATTGAGGATGGCAAATATTGATTAGCCATATTGATTTCTTCGTCGATGTCATCTTCAATTTCTAAATCTCTGCTTCGTTCAAGCCTTACTTTTTTTTCAGAACCTTCATAAGAATGTGAATTTTCAGTATCATTATCTAACTCTTCATATTCAGATTGTTCATCAGAGTTAATAGCATCAATTAACTCATCTTTCTCCTGTTTTATTTTGTTTTTCTGTGGATAGAGTATTCCAATTGAATATCTTTTTATTGGTGAATCAGAAATAACCTCATTTTTAATATCAGGTCCGATATCCTCGGATCCAGGGCCAAGCATCTCTGCCTTAATGCTATCAAATATTTTCTTTCTTGCTGTAATAAAATCTTCCGTAGTTTTTTGTTCTGACATATTAACCCCCATATCTTACTTATTTAATCTTCAATGAGTTTATTAGCCATATAAAATGGTACATCAACTGTCTGTGTAAATATCATTTCTATTTGTACAATATTTGCAAGTGTTGATAAGTCTCCAATTATCGACTCTACTATTATGTCAAACTCAGATTTTTCCTCACTTACAACAGACTTTATTATACTCTTTGCAAGTTGTTTCTTTAGCTTTACATACAATTTTCTGATTTCACTACATGCTTGATAGACATCCTTCGAGTGTTTAATAAAATATTCATCTTCTGTTACTAAAGCAAGAGCATCATACACTTCCTCTTCCTTAGGTCCTATGATTTTATTACTTTTTATCCAGCATGCAATTGTCACAGGATCCCTTGTAATACCATAACCAAGTAGTTTTACTGATACATATTCTTCGCTAAAGTTTTTTTCCAACATATATTTTTTTAGTGTTCTTTTCCAATAATCACTTAGTTCCCACAGTTCTCCATATTGGTTGAAAAATCGCTCATCTTTCATCAACCTATTAATAATACTTTCAATAATATCCCTCTCAGCATTAACTTCACTTTTTATAAACACTATTTCATCACCAACACAAAGTTCATCAATGTCTTTATCAAAAATGTTTTCACTATCTCTATCAATCACACTGGGCTTAAAATATTTAGTAAGAAAGGCTTTCTCACCACTTTCAAACAATATAGTTTTCACACTTTCAACCTTATCGGCTCCAGATTGTAAATCATAATTTTTGTCTAACTGACTAGTCTGCTTTTTTACAAGATCAAGTATTAGTTGGTCTAAATCAATAATAGTGTGGGTTTCATCTTTAATAAACACATAATTATCATCTTGACCTGCTTCAAATTCATTAACTTTTTTTGATTCCCCAATATCTAACATATTTCTTTCCTCTAATGAACGTAAGAGTTTATCATTTTGTCTTTTTTTCCATTGAAATAAATCAATCTCTGTTGGGTATAACAAAAAAGTCATTTTAGCAGCAAAACAATTATTATATATATCAAAATTTTTATGTTCATAAAACCCAGTAAATACTGCTTCATCATATATTATCTCAGGCTTGAATTTTGATATTGCACAAATATCTGTATATTTCAAAAAGCGTTGAGCATCTACACTACTCTCAAAAGCATTAACATAATATTGTTTAGGCATAACTATAGCACTATGTTGAAATTGCATTTCTTGAATTAATTTATTTAATTTTATCCATTTTGGATTTTCATCTAGAACTATCTCCCTTATCTCTTTAAGGTTATTAATTATCTTATCAAGATCCTCCTCAAAACTCGAAGTTAGCACTTTATTTATTAACCGTTCTTTTAGATAAATCAACCTGTTAATATTACTGATAGGATGCGATAAGAGTATCTGTTTTTCATCTATCATCTTTTCAAGATTTCTTAATGGAAAGCAACTCTTTTCAAAAAGTATTGCAAGACTATATGCAATTCTAATAAATTCATCCTTTTCTTCATCCTGAACTTCCGTATCTGCTATAATTTTCATCCTTTTACGTGCTTCAGTGATTTTACTTATAAATTCATTTCTGCAATCGACTTTATGTATATTTATTTGCTTATCAAGGTAGTTATTTATAAGGTTATTCTGCAATTTAGTAAAATTATTTCCTTTATAATTTATTGTAGATAAGTTCACGTTATTTAATATTGCATTTTCATTCCAGACATATAATTTGAATTCATATTCATCCTTCAAAAAGTATCTAATAGTCTTTATTTCACTCCATTCAAGAACAATTGTATTGTCATGGATTGACTTTCTACTTATTATCTGTTCCAATTCATACATGCAGTTTTGGTATATTCCTTCTCCATAAACTATCACACTTCTAATATTATCTTTATTATTTATTATAATCTCTTTCGCAGTAGATACTTTTGACACAAACTTAATTAAGGGATCTCCCTTAGTATAGTTGCCTGGGAAATTATAGAGTTTGTCCACTCCTGAATAATACGCACATGGAAAAACAGATGTAAAGCTATACAGGTTATCTTGAATACTAACTTTTAGGTTGCTAATTAAATCAAATATCCTTTGTTTATTTAGTATAATTAGCGTTGAATATCTGTGAATACCGGCTAGTTCCGTCTTATCAATATTCAATATATTTGAAATAAAGTCTTTTGTTTTACTTTTTTTACTGCTATGCTTATTGGGCATTTTGCTTAATTTGATCGAGGTTCCCTTATATGGTTGTAATCGATATATTTTATCAACGTCAATATACATAACTCCATCTGCATACTCAAGTTTTATATTGTCACTGCCATTACCCCCAAGTTTACTGATCCCCTTATATCTAACATGTGCTCCATCAATTTCAACGATATCATCTTCGTTCAGATTTTTAGCAAGATAGTTTTTTGACTCTTTCATATTTATAAGGTACTGCGTTATGGCCGAAGAAATCACAAACATATATAAAATCAAATCCCCACCCGGGTGAATAATTACATTGTTGCTTTTCTCTCCAATAGTTATTCGAGATAGAATATTTATGTTTATTTTTTCATAGTCGAACAATGCTATTTCTTCATCATTAATATAAAATTTGGCATGCTCCAAACAACTGCCAATATCTAAAGCATCAAGGTCAGATGACATAACATTCCCTCACTTATATTAATTATTTACATTTTCAGAATATGACAAATACTATTCTATCATAATATTCTTAACAGTCAATAATTATACTTTTCTGATACTTTTTGTCACATTTCAATTAATGTATAATATCTTGCAATTTATGTTCACTAATCGAGTATTTAAACTCAGCCATATTACTAAAACACTCAAGCTCTCATGTCATAACATTGACGAATATAAGACGTAAATGGTAAAAAACCCTAATTAGTGAAATAGTTTTTGATTTCCAACGTGTCCCACACCAAATCAACTTGCAAAGGTTGGCTTTCACCTTGATTAGATGATATAGTAAACATATCACCACATTTTTCACTTCTCTTGCTTGTACTGATAATGATTCATATAATTCAGAAACTAAAATTAATAAGCGTAGAGGATTTTGGTTATGGTACTTAAACGAGGCTGTTCCTCAGGTAGCCCAGATTTAAATACTAAATCTTATTAAAAGAACAGGCAAGTAATTGCAACTTCAGAAAGAAACTTAATTGGTTATAACTTTCTTTTCTGCTTATAATTTACATCAACTTTTTTACTCCATCACAATAAAATCAGTCTTGCAATCAGCAAATTGTAAGGCTGATTAAAAGTTCTATTCACTAAATGCAAAAAACCGAATACAAAGGAACCGACTTAATCCCATTCTCAAACCCAAAGTTTTTCCCTGAAACCCTGATAGAGTACTTCGGTTTATACTTAGTAACAAACTGGTTTAGGCTTTTTGACCGGAAATTGTCCGCAGCTTTAACCTCTATGGGTATGATGTTTCCATCTCTATCCTGGATCACAAAATCTACCTCTGCATTCCCGTTTGACTCCCAGTAATACGGGGTGTAGCCATTTACGACCAAAGCAGTAGCTACATAGTTTTCTGCCAATGCACCCTTAAAACCTTCAAAGGCGGGCATATCGACCAAAATAGCATTGGAAGGAATACCAAACTTGGAACAAAGCAGTCCGTTATCTGTCATGTATACCTTAAAGGAAGCATTATCTGCAAATGCTGAAATAGGCAACTTACCTTCCGCAACCTTATGACATTTAATAATTACTCCCGAAGCTTTCAGCCAATCTAGTGGTGTTTCATACTCATAAGCCCGGGCTCCTGATTTGATTACTTTATACTGGAACTTCCTATTGTCCTTTGCAAGTTGAGCCGGAAAACTATTAAATGCCGCCATGATTTTTGTAGTTTTATTAGGAGTTGCATACTTTGCCATATCTGCTATATAAGCATCATTAATATTCTCTTGAGCTGCTATTACAAAGTTATAATCCTTCTCCCTTAGGTACTCTAGCACTGCTTGTGGCATACCGCCTGTAATGATATATGACTTGTACAAATCCATAGCCGTTTCATGAATAGACAAAGGCTTATTATTATCAAAAGAGTCCCTTATCAATTCTACAATCTGCCCTTTATCCAATCTCCCCAAATAACTTTGAGCCGATAGTCCTTATCAATATCAATTAAACCAAGAGCTTCATTCCAAAGTTCTGGTATAGAATCCGCTTTAAATACAATCATAAAGTCCCATTTGTTTTTCTTACAA
>JAEZUI010000097.1 GCA_023421115.1 Bacillota bacterium
GGTGCAAGGAGATTGAGTATGTAGAATTTAATCGATATATATTTAAGAAGCTTACAAGAGTCGATATAAACTGGATAATAAAGCATTGTGATATTAAGCTTCAGGAGTACTATGAAAAGAGGAAGTTTTGATAAAGCTGTATTAAAAATTCATTCTTTTTTGGAGAATACGATGATGGTGATTAAATGTTAATGTAGGAGCAAAAGCACTTTCGGATAGCTTGATTTAGTAGATTTCATATGGTTACAATAAACTAGGAGGATGGAGAATGTATTATTCTGGATTCTGGAGAAGATTTGCTGCAAATTTAATTGATATGCTAATTCTGTTTCTCCTAGTTATTATGCTTGTAGCTATTGAAATGAAAGCTTTAGCTGGTGTTGTACCTTTGCTTTATTATGCCTTTTTTGAAAATTCTAATAATCAGGCTACATTAGGGAAAATGGCATTAGGAATAAAGGTAGTGGATTTAAATGGTAACAGAATTTCATTTATTGATGCGATTGCAAGAACTTTATGCAAACCGATTTCAGCAATTTTTATGTTTGGATATATTATGGCTGCTTTTACAGATAAAAAGCAGGCATTTCATGATATTGTGGTAGGTACATTTGTAGTTAAAAAAGTGGTAAATGATAATAAAGATATGGAGAGTGAAGTTGGGAATTTAAATGATAAAATTATAGGGATTGATGAGGGCTGTCAATATAATTCAATACAAAGACCGATAAAGGTAAAAATTTTATCGGCTTTATTAATAGTATTTGGTTTGGGCTCTATACTAAACATTATTTTGATATATAAATCTACAATAAGCCAATCAATTTTAAGCATTATAATACCTAGCTTAATTATTGCATCAGGTATTGGTATTGCCTGCCGAAAGAAGTGGGCATGGTGGATTGGGTGCGCTGGTTTGACATGTTTATTAGTAACAGGAATAAATAACACTCTGAATTTGCCTATTAGTGTCGAACAAAAGTTGGGATTTATTCCATTTGCAAGTTTGCTTATGATCTTAGTTTTTTGGATATACAGCGAAGAGGTGGTAAATTACTTTGATATTGTGCTTAAGCCGGAATTTAGATGGTATATAATTCCCGGTATATTTTTATGTCTGTCCATGTTAATTATATTTGGTGGAAAACTAATTTAAGTGAATGAAGTACTTGATAAATAGCAGTTTGCGGGTAATATAAAGGCATAGTGAGGCTGGTATTAAGTATGAGAATAAGAAGATAAGATGGATGCAAGTAATTTAGTGCAAAATATAAACGTATGGGGGGGAAAACATGAATCCAGGAGAATATAGATTTACAGGCATTAAATACACGGATATAAATAGACCTTTATTTGGTAAGCTCTATGCTTCTGCATTTTATAGTCTGGAAGATAAATTTGTTCTAGAGATTCTTGCACCACATAGTTTGATGGATAGGCGTGAGTGTGAAGAAGAACAAACAGATTTAAATAATGGAGAGCGGTGGGCACAGAATAAGTTGAAATATGAAGGCTCAAAATGGCCGTTAGATAATGTAAATTATTACATAGAAATAAATGGCAGGAAAATTGGTGAAGGTTCAGTGATATCAACTGGCTGCAGATATGAGCCGGAGCGTAATGAAGAAAATGTGGCTGAAAAGGAAAATATAGAAGAAAATAAAACACTTGAAAGCTCTAGCGATAAAGCTTTAGATGAAAGTGAATTGAAAGTTGCTAGAACTGGAATTGATTTACCTAAAATATCAATAGCTGATTCACTAGATGAAATATTTAAGGATTTCCAAAATTACGTGATAGATTCTCTTAAGGAGTTGGAGGTTTTTGATCTGGAGGATACAAATATTGAAGAAACGAGTCGTAAATTCGACGAAGAACGAGATAAAAAAGAAAGGGCCTTTTTTAGTAAATTTAGAGACGCTGTTGTAATTCCTGATTATCTTGAAAGGGAAGCTATGTTGATTTCAGATATAGGATTTAGGGAAAAAGATTTCGTGTTGGAAAATGGTAAAATAAATAGCTTAAAGTTTATAGTCAGAAGTAAAAGAAAATATTACTTGGTTCGAAAGAAATTCAATTTGAAATTTGGTGAAAATATAAAGACTCTTGGCAATGATTCTGAAGAATGGGGCAAGTTTGCGGATAAAATAATTGTTGAAGATATAGTGGAAAGCAGAAGAGATGATGGAATAATAAAAAATATACCAGTCGGTAAAAAGGCGGTATTGATAAAATATGAAACTTTATACAATACCTCAGCTTACCCGATATTTTATACCACGGAGACTTTATTATCCAATGAATTTCCGGATTTTTGTATTGATAGCACAAAACTTTTAGATGAGAAAGGGAAAAATGGATTTGATAAGTATGCAACCATTATCGGATACGTGGATGAGGAAGCTGAAGGCGTTGAATTTGAACTGTTTGATCTAATGATTGATTTTGAATGTAATAATGAATATGTATTGATATAGAGAAACGTAGGACTTAATGTTTTATAGCACAAAAAATGTCCCATTTTTAAAGGACATTTTTTTTATAAATAATGTTTTTTACAACTTACAATGTTAATTTCATTATCTTCAATTCTGTAAATAAGTCTGTGTTCATCTGTTATACGCCTTGATAATAATGAATATATGTTTAACCATATGAGTATACTATAATTGAAAAACGATACAAAATGTACCGAAATAACAATATAAAGTTGATAATCATATGGAGGTGTGTTATAATGTTTAGCGTAGACATTATATCAATGAAGGAGTTTCATGATATGAAAGAAAGAATTGTTAGAATACAAAAAATAGAGCTAATTAATTTGAAAAATGTGGGTAAGGGAACTATACAGTTTGCTTGCAATATGAAAGACGATATTTTTGAAGACAAGGCAGATTTGTTAGGTATATATGGACAAAATGGTTCTGGTAAAACGGCACTAATTTATGCTTTAGGACTATTTAAAAGTTTGATAATGGGTAATAAACTAGGGAAAGACTGTGCTAATTATATTAAGTTTGGAAAGGAAAGTGCAACATGTGCATTTGAACTTAGCATAATTGATGCTGATAAACAGCGGTTTAAGATGGTATATGAATTTGAATTAAAGAGAAATGAAGTAGAGGTGGAACAGACAGATTTACTTGAATTAGATGAAGATGAAAAGGATGAGGATAGAGAAAACCAAGTCTACGTATCAATGGAAAAAGTGAGTATGTCTACGCTGGTTGGTGGAAAATGGTCAAAATTAACACCAGTATTAAGCTATTGTGAGGAAGAAGATAATATATTATCACCTAAAATCAGATTATCTCAATTGATATCAGGAGATAAGAAGATTGAAGATGAACTTAGAGTGACAAAGTTGTTAATGAAAAAGTCATCAAAATCATTTTTGTTTTCTAAAGAATTAAATAAGATTATTCAAAATAGTAAGATGGATGCTGAGTATAAGAGCATTATTAATATTTTACATGAATATGCAACCTATAATTTGCATGTTATCAGTAATGCTCAAACTGGAATTATTAATGCCAATATTGCTCTTCCGTTTTCTTTTGTTCTAAAGGAAAAAGATAGCTTTGCGTTATTAAAGGGAAGTTTAAATTTAAATGGGACATCGATAATACCTTTAAAGTTTTTTGATTCTATTACTGAAAAGATGGAAATGATTAATTTAGTATTAATAGAAATAATTCCAGGTTTGACAATTAGCTTGAAAAAGCTTGGAACAAGAATTGACAAAAATAATGAGGAAATCGTATTAGCACAAATCATTGCTATTAGAGGGGAAACTCAAATTCCACTGAAATATGAGTCTGATGGGATTAAGAAACTTGTTTCGATTCTATATGGATTAATTATGGTTTTTAATAATTCATCTACAACATTAGCGGTTGATGAATTTGATTCTGGCATTTTTGAATATTTACTAGGTGAGATATTAAAGGTAGTTGAGGAGAATGGAAAAGGTCAATTGATTTTCACTTCCCATAACTTAAGACCACTTGAAGTTATAAATAAGAAAAATATAATGGTTACGACAACTAATGAAAACAATAGATATATTAGATTTAAAAATGTTAAAACAAATAACAATTTTAGAGATTTATATTTTCATGATATTATTTTGGGAGGACAAAATGAGTGCATATACGAGACGACTAATCCGTATATGATTCGCAGAGCCTTTAGAATGGCAGGTCATGAAGATGGCGAATAAGAAAAAAATTGTTCTCTTTATTGTTGAGGGAATTAATGATAAAACGTGCTTAGCATTGTGTATGGACCAACTTCTTGATAATAATACGGTTCGTTTTGAAATTACAGATGGCGATATTACGACACAATACGGTAATAATTCTAGTAATATAGCGGCCAAAGTTGGAGATATTGTAAGAAAATTTAGTGGGAGAATTTTTAAGCCAACGGATTTTCTTGAAGTTGTTCATCTTGTGGACATGGATGGCGCATATATTCCTGATGAAAATATAGTAGAAAGTACATATGAAAAAAACATATATAGTGACGAAAAAATCTTTACATCTAAAGTTCAAAGTACGATTAACAGAAACCATCAAAAGCAAGAGATTCTTTGTAAAATGATAGGATTAAATAAAGTTTGGGGAAGCATTCCATATAGTGTTTATTACTTTTCGTGCAATATGGATCATGTTCTGCACAATGAAGCTAATTTGAGCAGAACGGATAAAGATAAATTTGCAACAGAGTTTGAAAGTGAATTTTTTGGAAAGCCAGAAAAATTTGTTAAGTTTTTTAATAAGGCAGAGTTTGTGGTAAAAGGTGCTTATGGAGAAACTTGGGAATTTATTAAAGCAGGAACAAATTCATTGAAGAGATATTCGAATTTCGCAGTATATTTGAATGAAAAACTAGGTTAATGTTTGGGGCAATGCTAGAAACTCACAATGATGACGGATAAAATTATTGAAGACATAGCGGAAAGCAGAAAAGATGATGGCAAATTACAGAGTATATGAGGTGGATTATGTCAGGGCTATCGTTTGGAATCTATGAGCAGATAATTAATCAAATTATATATAATAGTCTTAGCGAACTTGACAAGGAATGCTTTTATACTGATTCGATAGATGCTGCAGAGTCTTCAAAGGTTTTGTCTGAATATTTAGCACGTATAATAAGAGAAGTATTTGACTATATTGATGATTCTGAGACTCAGGTAGAGAACCGAGTGGCTTTATGTAATAGTATTATCGGACATATTGTTCATTGTGTTGAAAAGGGTGAATTTAGTTTTAAAAATAGTGAGGGTTTTACAAAGAGGTTAAAAGGTTTCTTTGTCCAACAAAAAGCAGAAGTACTGTTAGCTCTAATGGATAAAAGGCAACAAAAGCTGATTGGCAGGGATAAAATTGTGAGACCAGATACATCTATTGCCGAAAATTCGCTTTTTACTGGGGCTGTACATGAGCCAAGTATGATTTCTGAAATTAAGAAAGAAATAATTAGCAGCGACAGGATTGACTTTCTTATTTCGTTTATTAAATGGAGTGGGCTAAGGCTTATTATGAATGAGCTTAAGGAGTTTGCTGCGAGTGGTGGGAAGCTGAGAATTATTACTACATCTTATATGGGTGCTACTGATTTTAAGGCTGTAGAACAATTGGCGAAGCTTCCGAATACGGAGATAAAAATTTCGTATGATACTGAAAGAACCAGGCTCCATGCAAAGACCTATGTTTTTTGGAGAGATACGGGATTTAGCACCGTTTATATAGGTTCATCAAATATGTCTGAGTCTGCAATGACAAGTGGACTAGAATGGAATATAAAGCTTTCACAATATGACTCGAGTGACATTTTAGATAAGATTGAGGCGACGTTTGAAGCATATTGGAATAATGCTGAGTTTGTCATTTTTAAACCTGAACTTGACTCGGTTAGACTGAGGAGGGCGTTAAGATCAGAACGTGCGTATAGCCAGAGTGAAGCCTCTGGATTTTTATTTAACTTTGATATAAAGCCGTACTACTTCCAGCAGGAGATTTTAGATAAATTAAAAGCAGAGAGGGAAGTACATGGATTATATAGAAATTTGGTTGTGGCTGCAACAGGCACCGGTAAAACTGTAATTGCTGCTTTTGACTACAAGAATTTTTGTAAAGAGAATCCTGGTAAAGAAAACAGGTTGTTATTTGTTGCACATAGAAAAGAGATTTTGGCTCAAAGTATGGCATGTTTTAGGGGGATATTAAAAGATTTGAATTTTGGTTCAATGATGGTTGGAGGTATTAAGCCAGATAGCATTGAGCACCTTTTTGTATCAATCCAATCCTTTAATTCTAAGGAACTTACGGAAGCAACACCACGGGATTTTTACGATTTTATTATAATTGATGAATTCCACCACGCTGCTGCGCCATCGTATCAGGAGTTGCTAGAGTATTATAATCCAAAGGTGTTGCTAGGACTTACTGCTACGCCTGAAAGGGCAGATGGAAAAAGTATTTTTTCATACTTTGGAGGAAAGGTAGCGGCTGAAATCCGTTTGAACGAGGCGATTGAGAGAAAGCTACTTAACCCATTCCATTATTTTGGAGTTACTGATAGCATTGATTTAAAAAATGTACGTTGGGTTAACGGAAAATACGATGAAAGTGAGCTTGAGAATATATATGTTTTTCAAAAGGCTGTAGCGGAAAAACGTGTTGGGTACATAATTAATTCGCTTGAGAGCTATTGCTGTGAACTTTCCGATATAATTGGTTTGGGCTTTTGTGTTTCAAAAAAACATGCTGAGTTTATGGCAAATATGTTTAATAAAGCAGGTATTCCCTCGGAATATCTTATATCAGAATCTAACGATGAAATAAGAGATAATGTAAAAAAACGTCTTAGCAGTAAAGAAATCAATTTTGTCTTTGTTGTGGATATATACAATGAAGGTGTTGATATTCCAGAGGTTAATACGGTTCTGTTTTTACGTCCAACAGAAAGCCTTACAGTATTCTTGCAGCAATTGGGGAGAGGTCTGAGATTGTGTGAGGGTAAGGAGGCTCTTACTGTTTTGGATTTTGTAGGTCAGGCACACAAAAAGTACAATTTTGAGGACAGGTTTAAAGCTCTTTTAACTAGGACAAGACGAAATGTTGAGCATGAGATAAAGGCTGGGTTTGTAAACGTTCCCAGAGGTTGTTCGATACAGCTTGAGAAGCAAGCGCAGGAGTATATATTAGAGAGCATTAAAAACTCTATCAATAACAGTGCTAACTTGAAAAAGAAGCTTTATGATCTCATTGAAACCAGACAGGAGTTAAGGGTAAAGGAGTTTTTCGAAAGTTACCATGTGAGTCCACAGGAGGTTTATAACAAAAAGATAACAGTATCAGGCCTTGCTTCAAAGGCAGGTTTAATAGAGGAAACATTTGATGACGAACGTGACAGTATGATGGCCTTGGCATTTGGAAGGTTATCATTTGCTAATTCCAGACGGTGGTTAAGCTTCCTGCAAGAAATAATTTTGCAGATAAAAGAGACGAAAGGCGCTCCTATAAAGGAGATTAGTGTTGTAAAGAGAACTATGCTTGTCATGTTTTATTATACAATATGGGATAAGGGATTGGAGGATCTTAAAGGGCGGTTTGAGAATATTGAACAGGCGATATTCTGGGCAATAAACAAAGAATACATTTTTAATGAGTTAAGGGATTTGCTGGAGTATCAATATGAGAAGATTGAGGTCGTAGATCGGGAACTAGAAGGTATTGATAGTCCTGTAGACCTTTATTGCACATATACACTATCGCAGGTGCTTGCTGCACTTGGAAAGCATACTGAGACAAAGAAAAGTTCTTTTCGTGAAGGTGTTTTGTATATACCGGAAAGAAAACTTGATGTGTTTTTTGTTACATTAAACAAATCAGAAAAGGATTATTCACCATCGACAATGTATCATGACTATTCAATAAATGAGGAGCTTTTTCACTGGCAATCTCAAAGTAGGACTACAGTGGAATCTGTAACAGGCCAGAGGTATTTGAACCAGAATTCAAATGTGTTGTTTTTTGTAAGGGAGTACAAGAAAGACAATGGCTTTGCAGCACCATATACCTGTATTGGACTTGCAGACTATGTAAGTCATTATGGCACAGCACCAATAAGCATTGTGTGGAGGATGAAGGATCAAATTCCTGGATTTGTTTTGAAAAAGACTGCGAAGGTGTAGTAGAGATTGAACGAAAAGAGGATAGTGCAAAATATAAACGTATGATGAGAAAGGGAAAAATGGATTCGATAAATATGTAACCATTATCGTCTTTCTTTAGTTGGTTGATAGATTTTAAAAGCTCATTATAGTATTTCCGGTTGCTCCTAATGTAGGGATTTTCTAAGAGATTATTATATTGTACAATATAATGTACAATATAATAATTGGGTTTTGAACTTTAATCCACAAATGTATTGCAAAAATCAATATCGAATTTGCTTTATCTTTGGTATTTTTACAAACAATAAAGCACTAAACGTATACAAAATTATATTAGTTTATACAATTTAAATAGCAAGATAGCCTATTAAAACTATCAACTGAATGAAGGTCAAAATCTAATTTCTCTTTTAGATTGGTATAATATTTTTGCATGCTTTCTTTTGTAATTACAACAGTACCTTTATTATTATCTTCTCTTTTTTCCCAAGCCATTCTCCATGGTTCATCCATATGAGATAATTTTTCAAGAAACTTACCATCGTATTTGCCGTAAACTTGCCATACCATTTCTAAAACACTTCTTTCTTCTTCATCAAATATATTAATATCAAAATCGTTAACCTTTGGCAAACTATCATTGCTATTAAAGTTTAGATTTTTGAAATACATATACATATCAGGTATTACAGGTCCATGTTGCCAAGCTTGGAAATCCTCATTAAATAAAACTCTTTTAAATAAACTAAGCTGCCAAGATTGACAGAAGTAAACAATCTTTTGAACTTTTAAAGGGGTAATAGACTCACCCGATTCAGGCTCCATCTTATTAAGAAAATAATTGGCAACTTGAAGAGACCTACTAATACATTTCACTTCTAAAAGAGCATTTATTTTTGCTTCAATCTTCCGTTGTGCTACAGGAGTTAAAACGCTTTTGTTTTTTTCAAAATGCTCTTTCATTTTTTGTGGATTAAAAAGTTCCTTTAACCTATTGCTATATTCCCTTGTTGGCATTAAACCGTCAATATACCTAACTATCGTATTTTCGCCCCAACCTAATAAATTAGCTAATGGTTTTTGACCAATATCATACTTTATTAACAAATCTTTGATTTCCCTTTGTTGTATTATTCCAATTGCTTCACGATATTTTGCGTTGGCTTTTGTTATATTTTCATCGTCAATGTTTGATATAAAAACTTCTTCTCCACATTCGTTGCAATAAGCAATGTTGCCGATATAAGAGATATTAACTCCTTTAATATCAGTTGCAATCTCTTGTTCCTTCAATGTTATATTTACTTTTTTGTCACACTCGTAGCAATAGCTTAGCATTGAATTCTCCATATTGTATAACCCCCATTTCCCAATACTGAATATCAATTAATAATCATTTTGGTAAGTTTGTGAACAACCCCGTAAAATTTTCACCGTATATTAAAAGTATTTAATTATATGGGTATGTTATATCAAATTCTTTAGGGTGAAAAGACATACATACTACATTGTTTCTAATTTTTAGCTTTATATATATTTCTTCAAATCTTAATACTCCAGGTATGGACAATATTTGCCCAAATATCCATACTTCTTCATTAGGGTATTTTTGGCTATCATCATAGTCGGTATAAGAGTAATTTGAAATGTCGAGCTTTAAAAGCTCTTCACAAACTATTTCTGAACTAATATTATACATAACTCTAAATTCATTTGTCTTGTCTTTGCCTTTCTTGACTACTATATAAAGGTTTTCTTTCGAGTCCTTTAACCTTTTATGCACCTCTCTTAGAAAGTCTTCGACTTCTTCAATTGACTTTATCATTAGTTGAAAACCAACTCCTAATATATAAGCTTATAATATAATTATACATTTATACATATTAAGAGTCAACAATAAAGGTGTCAATTGATACTATTTTTACCGTTTGAAATTAATATTATACACACATTATATAGATTGTCGAAATCCTTAAGTAAAGCCTGAAAGGCCGATGTTGTTGTAGTGGAATCACTGACATAAGTTGACGTACTGCTACTCATTTGTGTTATAATTTGTTAAAATAGACATATTCATTAAAAGAGAGGAGAAATGCCGATGAATATTAATTTTTCAATAGAAGAAGCAGTAATAAAACGATACAGTGTAAGAAATTATATAGAACAAGAGATTGAAGCAGACAAAAGAAAGGCAATTGAATCCTTTGTTGATTCGTTGGATAATCCTTTTGGAAAAAAAGTGAACTTTCACTTTCTTGATAATAAGGATATGAAAAATGAAAAAAGCCTTGGGACTTATGGTGTTATTAAAGGTGCAAGGCAGTATATTGGGACCACTATAAAATCAGAGCCAGTGGCACTAGAAGCTCTTGGATATGAACTTGAAGCAGTTATCCTTTATTTAGCCCATCTTGATATTGGTACTTGTTGGTTAGGTGGAACCTTTAATCGTAAGGGATTCGCAAAAGCTATGAATATTCAAGAAGATGAAATGTTTCCAATCATAACACCCTATGGCTATGCTGCTACGAAAAAGCATTTTCAGGAAATTGTAATGCGGAAAATGATTCGAGCAGATAATCGTAAAGAGTGGGGGCAATTATTTTATAGAAATGATTTTCAATCGCTTCTTAAAAAAGAAGAAGCTGGAGATATGGAATTTCCATTGGAAATGGTTCGTTTAGGACCATCCGCATCAAATAAACAACCTTGGAGAGTTTTGCTAAAAGATAACGTATGCCATTTTTATGAGTGTAAAGAGCCAGGCTATAGTGATAGGTTTTCATATGATATTCAAAGGGTAGACATGGGAATTGCAGCAGCACACTTTGATTTTGCGGTTAAAGAGAAGGGACTAAAAGGCTATTTTGACACAACACGTCAACCGGAATTAACGCCTTTAGACCATATGGAATATGTTTTTTCTTGGACTAGGGAGTAAAATATCATAACTTGTTATGCAGATTACAGGAATAAGTGTGGAAAACCTGTTGATAAAATGTGTGTATATTGTGGATAAAATATCTGAATTAGCTTTCAAGATTTCCTTGGAAGCTGTTTTTTGTTGAAAAGACTAACTCAGAGTGATATTCAGCATGAACGATAAACAGCGAAAGATTTGATTGTCTGGAACGGCAAAGAATAAATGTATATTATTGACTATTTTGTTATGTAGGTATACAATAAGATACAATAAGTTATAAAGGAGAAATTAATATATCTTTTTACATATAATGATC
The DNA here is from genome assembly GCA_023421115.1 of Bacillota bacterium. Lineage (GTDB taxonomy): Bacteria > Bacillota > Clostridia > Acetivibrionales > Acetivibrionaceae > Acetivibrio. Next base: position 11,431 of record JAEZUI010000097.1, read on the forward strand.
TACGTTGTTTTATATATAAACCCTACGCTTTTTTCATGTAGTATTCAATCCTTTAACATTCTCCTCCTAACACGTATATGTTTTTGGAAACATAGATTTATTTTGGAATAGAAGCTTTATCGAGTTCAATTTAGGCTATTTTTGGGCAATTTATTTTTATCATACAAATTTTACGAGGAGGAATAATTAAATGAAAAAAGTAGTTAGTGTGGTTTTAACTCTCATAATGCTTGTTTCTGTGTTTTCAACAGTATTCAGTTTTAGTGCAGTTTCTGCTGCAACCGATTATAATCTAGAAGCAACAACATTGCAAAGTACACCTTCTGATAGTGCGCAAATATTACCCAAACCTACGCTTCCGGTTTCTAAAGAATTCACAATTAAAGCGGGAACGGTTGAGGGAGTAAAACTCGATGAAGATATATTAATACCTGTCAGCTTTGCAAATGTGCCTGATACAGGCATATTTGCAGCCGATATGACGATCCTTTATGATGCTACACAGTTGCGATACATAGGTGCTGAAGCAGGAAATATAGTTTTAAATCCTGAGACAAACTTTGCTATAAACAAAGAAAAAGATGGAATACTTAAATTGCTTTTTATTGATGAGACTCAGAAGGATGAATATATTTCTACTGACGGGGTATTTGTTAACTTACACTTCAATATGTATAATTATGAGACTGATTCTTCCGAGATTCAAATACTTAACCCAGTAGCTGCCGGTCATGATTTAGACAGTATACCTGTAACAGCAATTGAAGGTGCTGTTACTACTGCTCAAAGCGATTTTAAGGTTATTATCGGATCAGTAAATGCTAAACAAAACGAAAAAATAACCGTACCTATAACTTTTGAAAAAATCCCTTCTGGTGGAATTCAGGCATGTAACTTTATAATTAAATATGATCCGACAAAATTGGAGTATTTGTCCTACGAACCCGGAAGCATTGTTCCGAATCCAAATACAAGTTTTATTGTAGATAAATTTGGGGAGGGACTATTAACTCAGTTATTTTTGGATTGCTCTTCTGAGGAATTAAGCATTACTTCCGATGGAATAGTTGCAAATCTCTGTTTTAATGTTTTAGGATCTTCAGGTGAATCAACCTCGCTAAAAGTAATTCATCCGACCTTTGGCGATCAATATTTTAAAAGAATAAAGGCATCTTTAGTGCAGGGACAAGTAAATATTTCAGGTGTGGCATCAATTGAAGAGGGTGATTTTACAGTCAATGTGGGTGAGTTTAATGCAAATACAGGAGATACTATAGAAATACCTTTTATGTTTTCAAACATTCCTCAAAAAGGAATTGCGGCATGCGACATGGCTATTTCTTATGATTCAAGTAAATTAGAGTATGTGTCTTATGATGTCGGAGGCATTGTCAAAAATCCTGATATGAACTTTGGAATAAACAAGGTGGAGGACGGTTTGATAAAGCTGCTTTTCCTTGACAGAACAATGGAGGATGAATACATAACATCGGAGGGAGCTTTTGTAACGCTAAACTTTAAAGTAGTAGGGCCTTATGCAGAATCAACCCCCATTAACTTTATTGGTGCTAACTTTTGTGACCTTGATATTAATACTATAAAAGCGACCGTAATTCCGGGAAATGTTAATATCTTCAATCCAAAAGGTAAGTTGACTCTTAGTTTAGGATCGGCTGAAGGCAAGCCTGGTGAATTGGTGAGTATACCTTTTAATTTATCTAATATTCATGCTGGTGGAGTTAATTCAGTTGATACTGCTGTTTTCTTTGACTCAAGTAAGCTAGAGTATATTGCCGAAATGTCCGAAGCGTATATACCTAATTTGTATATAAATGAATCTGATGATGGAAAAATAAAGATTTTTTTATTTTCGATTAACCCCGACCCGAATCAGACCATAAAAAAGGATACAGAAATTGCAAAGGTTACTTTTAGGATTTTGGAAGAATCCTCAGAGTCGGTTCCTGTCCAAATTGATTATTGTTTAATGGGTTATGATGAGTTTGACAAAGAGGTTTCTGTTAACGATGGCGTTGTTAACATTATAGGTTCTGAAGGTTGTACCGTTTCCGGCTATGTATATTCGGAAATTAAAAGCAATGTACCTGACAGTGAAATTAATAAAGGTTTTAAGGTGGTGTTGTCAGGCACCGATTTATACTCAGAAACCGACAACAACGGTTACTTTAAAATAGAAAATGTGCCTGAAGGAACATATACCGTTACTATTACAAAGCCTGATTATCTTAAAAGGAATGTGGAAAATATTTTGGTAAATGAAAATATAGAATTATCAAAAGAGCCTATAGTTTTATGGTGTGGTGATATAGAAATACAAGGGGTACAAGATGATGCAATAAATTTCGAAGATATTATGCATCTCTGCAAAGTATTCAACACTGCATTTGGAGATGATGCTTACACTGAAAGACTTGATTTGAATAAAGACAGTGCTATAAACATGGAAGATATAATGATAGTTGCAAAGCATTTTAACACTACTCCTTCAAGTTATAAATAGACCTTTTAAAAAAATAATTATTGGACTAAAAGCCACTTTGATTTTAATTGAAGTGGCTTTTTGTTTTAGGGACTTTTGTATTTAAAATGAGAGAAGTGTGATATTATATATAAAGATGCTCATTTAGAGTACAAAACAGATAAAAATGAGGGATTTGAAATATTGTATGAAGAAGTTAGTTGTTGGGATTTTAGCACATGTTGATGCGGGTAAGACAACGTTATCAGAGGGTATTCTTTATACCGGAGGGAAGATAAGGAAGTTAGGAAGAGTCGACAAAAAGGATGCTTATTTAGATACTTATGAATTAGAAAGAGCTAGAGGGATAACCATTTTCTCAAAGCAGGCTGTATTTGAAATGGGTGACACTCAGATTACCTTACTAGATACTCCAGGCCATGTTGATTTTTCGGCTGAAATGGAGAGAACGTTAAAGGTACTTGATTATGCAATTTTAGTGGTAAGTGGAGCCGATGGGGTGCAGGGGCATACCAAAACCTTATGGAGACTGCTTGAAATATATAATATACCGGTTTTTTTATTTATCAATAAGATGGACCAAAATGGAACAGATAAATACAAGTTAATAGAAGAAATAAAAAAGCAGCTTGATGAAGGCTGCGTCGAATTTGGACAAATTAAAGAGGATGTATTTTACGACCAACTATCCATGTGTGATGAAACATTGTTGGACGCTTATATAGAGACAGGACATATTAAAACCGAGCAAATTAGCACTTCTGTCAGAAGACGCAGAGTATTTCCTTGCTATTTTGGTTCGGCTTTAAGATTAGAAGGCATTGAGCAATTTTTGCAAGGTGTTGTGAATTATACATTAAATCCTTTCTACCCCCTTGAATTTGGGGCTAAAATTTTCAAAATAACAAGAGATGAACAGGGGAACCGTCTTACTCACATGAAATTGACAGGTGGAAAGCTTAAGGTGAAAGACGTGCTGACCAATGGCATTTGGGAAGAAAAAGTTAATCAAATTCGTATTTATTCGGGAAATAAATTTGAGGCAGTTAGTGAGATAGACGCAGGTGCTGTGTTTGCAGTGACAGGACTTAGCGAAGCTAAACCGGGGGAGGCTTTGGGGATAGAACAGGCATCGATAGCACCGGTATTAGAATCAGTGCTGTTATATCAAATTATACTTCCGGAAGGTTATGACCCTAGATTGATGCTTCCTAAGCTGCGTGAAATAGAGGAAGAGGAGCCGGAATTACATATTGTATGGGATGAACAATTGCAGGAAATTCAAGTGCAAGTTATGGGGGAAGTGCAGATTGAAATTCTTAAGACTCTCATAAAAAGCCGTTTTAATGTTGAGGTAGACTTTGATGATGGAAGGATTGTATATAAAGAGACTATTGTGGATGCAGTTGAAGGGGTAGGACATTTTGAGCCGTTGCGGCATTATGCTGAGGTTCATCTTCTATTAGAACCGGGAGAGTTAGGAAGTGGACTACAGTTTGCAGTAGATTGTAGTGAGGATGACTTGGGTAAGAACTGGCAAAGGCTTATTTTGACCCATCTAAAAGAAAAGGTTCATAAAGGTGTTCTGACGGGGTCAGCCCTTACAGATATGAAAATTACTTTAGTCTCAGGTCGGGCACACAATAAGCATACAGAAGGTGGAGATTTCAGGGAGGCTACATACCGTGCAGTGCGGCAGGGTTTAAAAGAGGCACAATCCATATTGCTAGAGCCTTATTATGCCTTTGAGCTGGAATTACCTGAGAAAATGGTAGGAAGAGCTATGACGGATATTGAGAAAATGCATGGCATCTGTGAAATTTCAAAGATAAGTGGAGATATGGCAGTTCTTGTGGGGAGCGCTCCTGTTATCACTATGAGAAATTATCAAAAAGAGGTGGCAGCCTATACCAAAGGCTTTGGCAGGCTGTTTTGCAATCTGAAAGGGTATGAACCATGCCATAATACACAAGAGGTTATAGAACGTATTGGCTATGATTCGGAAAGAGACGTAGGAAACCCTACGGGTTCTGTTTTTTGCGCACAGGGTGCGGGTTTTTTGGTAAGTTGGGATAAAGTAAAGGACTATATGCATGTTGAAAGTTATTTTAAGAATAAAGTTGATTTAGAAGTGATGAACCAAAAACATTCCACATATTCGGGAGAAAAGTCAATCAGTTTAGAAGAGATTGATCATATAATGAATAAAACCTTCTATGCAAACCAGGGCAAAAAGTCTGTCTGGAAAAGGCAGAAAACAGCCCTTGAAAGCTACTATAAACCTACAAACTATGTCAGCGGAGAACAGAAGGAAGCAAAAGAAGAGTATCTCCTTGTGGATGGCTACAATATTATCTACGCATGGCCGGAATTAAAGGAGCTTGCAGATGAGAATATGGATAGTGCAAAAATGAAACTGCTTGATTCTCTAAGTAATTATCAGTTTATTCGAAAGAGTCGGATTATCGTAGTATTTGATGCTTACCGTGTTGAGGGACATCGTGAAGAGGTAATCGATTATTATAATATCCATATGGTATATACTAAAGAAGCACAAACAGCGGATCAGTATATTGAAAAATTTGCCCATGACAACAAGAAAAATTATAATATAACAGTTGCTACATCAGACGGTCTTCAGCAGATAATTGTAAGAGGTGCGGGATGTTCATTGTTGTCTGCGAGAGAACTTAAGGCCGAAATTGTACAGGTTAATGAAAGGATAAAACAGGAATATAGTAGAATGCAGGGAAAAGACCGTAATTATATAGAAGAGTCATTGTCTCCTGAAGAAAGACAGCATATAGAAGGTATGATTAAAGAAGATAACGATAAGTAAATTAAGATTATAAAGTTTTAATATGTTGTATAATATAAAAGGAACTAATATTTTTTGAAATGAGGCAAGTATTAAGTTATGAAAAAAGAAAATTTCTCATATTACAAGGTGACAAAGTTTAATAGTATCAAGGAAATGCTTGATATAGCTGTCAAGGAGGCAGGCGATAACATTGCATTCAAGTACAAAGAGGATAAGAATGGAATTGTTGAGATAAGCTATTCTCAATTTGAACAGCAGACTATATGGCTTGGCGCTGCATTGACTGAGATGGGGTTTGCGGACAAGCACATTGCATGTATAGGTAAAAACAGTTACAATTGGGTTTTAACCTATCTTACAGTACTTAAAAGCTCCGGTGTATATGTTCCTGTTGATAATGAGCTCTCTTCGGAGGATATACTAAACGTTTTAAATGACAGTGAAAGCGGTGTTGTGTTCTACACCCAAAAACACGAAGAATTGTTTATGAGCAGTACCGATAAGCTTCCTAACGTCAAGCTATATATAGGCTTTGACCGTAAAGTCGATAGTGGGAACTTTCTATCGTTTGATAAGCTGATTGAATACGGGAAGAAATGTGATGCTGAAAAGTACCGGACATTGACTAGTGATCCTAATGAACTCAAACTACTTGTATATACATCAGGTACAACGGGCAGTGCAAAAGGTGTAATGCTGTCGGAGCATAATCTGGTATCAAGTGTTTATTATGGGTTGCAGGTATCAACGGTATACGATACCTGTCTGTCTGTTTTGCCTTATCATCATACATACGAGGCTGTTAGTGGTATTTTGGTATCACTTCATAAGCACTCCACAATTTGTATAAACGATAGCCTAACCAATGTATTAAAGAACCTTCAACTTTACAGCCCATCATATATTTACCTTGTTCCTGCCTTTGTTCAGGTGTTCCGTTCTAAAATACTCAAAAACATAAAAGAGTCGGGAAAAGAAAAGGTATTTTCTAAATTGATTATAGTAAGCAATACTTTGCGGAGGGTGGGTATTGACTTAAGAAAAATATTTTTTAGATCCATTCATAAAGCTTTTGGAGGTAGATTGCGGAAAATTGTATGCGGTGGAGCACCCATTCGTCCGGAAATTGGAGAATTTTTCGATGACATCGGCATTAGTCTCATAAACGGTTATGGTATTACCGAATGTTCCCCCTTGGTATCTGCAAACCACGACATGTTTAATGATTATCATACTGCAGGTATAAAGCTTCCATGTGTTGAATTGAGGATAGACAACCCAAATGATGAGGGTATTGGTGAGATATGTGTAAAGGGCGAAATTGTAATGCTTGGCTATTACAAACAGCCGGAAAAAACAGCAGAGGTACTAAAGGATGGTTGGTTTTATACAGGAGATTACGGCTATGTTAATGATAAAGAGCAGCTTGTAATCACAGGAAGAAAGAAGAATATTATTGTGCTTAATAACGGCAAAAATATCTATCCTGAAGAGATAGAGGGATATATTCAGGGGATTGATTATGTAACAGAGGTTGTTGTGAGAGGACTTATTGATGAAGACGGGGATCAAAAATCACTTATGGCCGAGGTTTATTTAAGCGAAGAAAAAACTTCAGCAGAGGTGCTAAAGGATATCAAAAAGGTAACCAGTGAGCTTCCTGTTTATAAAAATGTTACAAAGGTAGTTATCAGAAATGAAGAGTTTGATAAAACTACTTCTAAAAAAATAAAACGTTGAGATAATAGTATTGTAACATTAACATAAATATTGAAGGAGAATATTTGATAAATATCATACTCGTTAATAATTTGAATACCTTTATTGGATAAGCAGTAATAAATTACCCTATTTATAGAAAAGATTATTCTACAAAATATGCTTATCCTATGATAAAATCTAGGCATAATCCATATATTTCTATAGAGGGGGTATTATCGTGAGTAGATTTTTAAAAAGTGGGTCTTTTGTATTGGCACTAGCAATACTTTGTCAGTTTTTTGTTGCAACTCCGATACGTGCAGAAGGTGTTCTTGGTGATTTGAGTGGAGATGGTTTAGTTAATGCTATTGATTATGCACATCTAAGAGGGTACCTGCTTAAAATCAGTACACCTCCAGGAGCAGAGTGGGAAAAGAACGCTGATATATATAAGGATGGCGAAATTAATTCACTTGACTTTGCAGTTTTCAGACAATACATACTTGGAATGATCAAAGATTTACCTTTCATTCCGGGACAATCTGGCAACACACCGGTACCGCCAACGCCCACGCCACAGGGAGATTGGGCACAATTTATCCCGGAAGCTAAGGATGTTGCATTGAATCTTGTATTAGAAAGTTCACCTCAAACGAATTATAAAGTACAAAAATATATCCAAGTAACTATTACATTTTATGATGGAGGGTATAGGATAGTGGATGAAGGCAAACTTTTGTCTTCCACAGAACAATCAGGTGAAATTAGATTCACAACATCAGGAGTGAAGGTTGAAAAGTATGTTGGTCTTGATTGTGTAACGTCAGCACTTATGAGTAAACAAATAAAATATCCTATTGACGGTCAACTAGGTAGTAAAAATTACTTTGATTTTAAGGTATATGACACAAGTGTTACAGGATTTGCCTTTACACAAAACTCAATCATTGCGCCTACCCCTGTACCTTATGGAGCAACAGTTAACGAGAAGTTTGTAAATGCAAATAGTCAGTTTGCGGCAAATCTTTTTAAGAAATTCAATGAGGACGACTTAGACAGAAATGTATTTTTCTCACCCTTTAGTATATCTATGGCACTATCAATGGTTTATCAAGGTGCAGATACTACTACTAAAGATGCTATGGCAAAAGCACTAAACTATTCAGAATTGACTACAGAAGAAATAAACCAAAGCTATAAGGATCATTTAAGTTACTTCAAGAAACTATATCATGAGGTTGAGCTAAACGTTGCTAATTCAATATGGACAAGGGAAGGTTTTGAAGTAAATAAAAGCTTCTTAAACACAAATAAGGAAGTATTTAATTCTGAAAATTCTTATTTGGATTTTTCACAATCTGAGGCTTGTGACATTATGAATAAATGGATTAGCGATGCAACAAAAGGTAAGATCGAAAATATGATAAATCCTCCTATTGATCCAGAAATGATAATGTATCTAATAAATGCTATTTATTTTAATGGCAGTTGGATGGATCAATTTGATATAAGTCAAACAAGGGACAGTGCTTTTACAAACACTAAAGGAGAAGTAAAACTTGTTCCGATGATGAATAAAACCGACAAATACAATTATGCTGAAACTTCTGAATTTAGAGCTGTTGAACTTCCATATGGTTCGGGAAGTGTTTCAATGTACTGCATTCTACCTCAAGCCGGTAATTTAAATAATTTCATTGCTGAATTTGATAATAATAAGTGGAAGGAAATAAAAAGCAAGCTCTCAATGAGTTCTAACATTAGATTAAGTATTCCTCGTTTTAATATTGACTATAAACCTAAAGAATTAAAAGATAAACTTATGGAGCTTGGTATGGAAGAAGCCTTCTCTGAAAATGCTGATTTCTCAAAGATTGCGGATAAAGTATGGATTAGTGGAATTGAACATAAAGCTGTTATTGATGTAAATGAAAAAGGTACTGAGGCAGCTGCGGTTACTATTATTGGAATGGGAACTACTTCAATGCCGAATTCCTTTATTGCAGACAAGCCGTTTATGTTTGTAATTGCAGATAATGCAACCGGTACAATACTATTTATGGGCAAGGTAGCTGATTTTTAGAAATATATATCTATAAATTCAGAAAACAAGATATATTATCAATACTTGCTTATTGCTTAAGGAACAATTTGTTGGATTAAAATCAAAATAGAAACTGATTTAAGGGGGAATATTTATGAAAAAGTTTCTGGCTTCTTTAATTGTTTTGGTTATGCTTTTTGGATGCATTAATGTATATGCAGAGCAAACTGGATCCTCAGAGTTGGAATACAATACGTGTATTTCAGGGGACATAGCTTTGAATTTCAATGACGAGTGGCAGCCCGGATTTACACTTGACGTTCAGCATATGCACCTACCGCCAGACATAACATATGTTCAGGCTTATGCAAACATACATATCAAGGGGAATACGGATGCTGACAGTCTTATTATTGAGAGTGCCTTGTCATCTTCTATAAATGAGAAAATAGAAATTGATGATAATGGGAACTTCGATCAAGAGGTTAGATTGATTTTGAATAATTTTACTTCTACACAAGCGGATACAATAAACTTTGGTGCACGCGTTAAAGCTATAAAAGGAGACAAAACATTAATAGCAAAAGTTGGAAAAGGCGAATTAAAAACCAATTTGCTTATAGATGCTAATAACTCATTAGATCAAAACGATGATGGAATTGTAAACGCATTGGATATTGCACTCATCACGCAACGCTATCATGATTCTTTGATGTCTGAATATAACGAAATGGAAGAGCAAGAAAGTATAAATACTTACATATATAATGAATGGTATATGAAAGATTTCGTTATAGAAAATGACGAAATAGCTTTTACCTCACAAATTCATTTAAAAGCAAAAACCGATGCAACAGAGATTATTCTTGAAATGAATAACAACGGTAGTGTTAAAAAATATGAATACTTGCCCAAAATAGGGGGAGTTGATGAAATAAAAGAAGTTACAGGAGTAATGCCAGTGACGCAAGCGTCAGATATTGCAGTCTATGCAACTATCAAAGCTATTAAAGGAAACAGAGAAATTGAACTAAAAAGTAATCTAAAAGCGAGGGAAGCTGATAATTCTTTAGTTGGTGATGCAGATGGAAACGGAGAAGTTAATTCTATTGACTTTATGTATTTAAGAAAATATATAATGGGTCAGATTGAGAAATTCCCCGTTGAGTCAGGATTTTATTGTGCTGATGTAGATGATAGCAGATATATTAATGCTATCGATTTTGCATATATTAGAAAGTATTTGCTTGGCATGATAAAGGATTTTCCGAAGGAATCCAATAATGTAGTTTCAAGCACTCCAACACCAACTCCACCTACCACGGTTACACAAACACCAACTCCAGGTAACGGCATGGTTACGTACTATTATGTTAATAACATTGATGTGGTTAAAAACCCTGGAGCTGAGATTTTTGTTGATAAATCACCAGAATCTAAAGTTTGGGTATCTGCAAAAACTGTTTGTCGTGGTCCACTATATGCAGACGGATGGGATAAGACTTACTTTAGGTTAGAAGGAAATGCAATAAACGGTGTGGATTATGAAGCAATAGATTTTGGTTATTTTTGGAGAGAAATAGGTTATGGATTTATGGAGACTAGTGACGATAATCCAAAACGCGGATTTTACATAACCCCAATTGATACAGGTACCAATGAGACAAAGTACGTGGAAATATATTTTGGTGGTTCTACCAAACCTGATGCAATCATACATTTTGTTAAAGACTTAAGTGAGGAGCCCGATGATGTAGATTCAAACACTCCAACACCAACTCTATCTACTCCAACACCAACTCCGACATTTGTTCCTTATGGTGCAGAAGTTAACAAGGGTTTTGTAAAGGCAAATACTCAGTTTGCAGCTAATCTTTTTCAAAAATTAAGTGAGGAGGATGCAGAGAAAAACATATTCTTTTCACCTTTTAGCATAACTATGGCTCTTTCAATGCCATATCAAGGTGCTGAAACAACGACTAAAGAAGCTATGGCAAAAGCACTTAATTACACTGGAATGAGCACTGAAGAAATAAACCAAAGCTATGTGGATCATTTGGCTTACTACAACAATCTATATCCACAACTTACACTCGATATTGCAAATTCAATATGGATACACAAAGATTTTAAAGTAAAGGAAAGCTTTTTAGAAAAGAATAAAGAAGTGTTTAATGCAAATAGTACATTCCTTGATTTTGGAAACTCTGATGCTTGTGACCAGATGAATAAATGGATTTCCGATTCCACAAAAGGTAAGATAAATAACTTAATTGTGCCTCCCATTGATCCAAGTGTGCGCATGTATTTAATGAATGCTATTTATTTTAATGCCAGTTGGACAGATCAGTTTAATGAAAAGGAAACAAGGCAGAGTGCTTTTAAAAATATTCAAGGTGAAAATAAAGTTGTGTCGATGATGAATAGGACTGGCGGATATAATTATGCGAAGACACAGGAGTTTCAGGCGATTGAGCTTCCTTATTGTGCTGAAAATATTTCTATGTACTGTATTCTACCTCAAAATAACAACATAAACGACTTTATTGCTGAATTTGATGTGGACAAATGGAATGAGATAAAAAGCAATCTATCAAGGAAATCTAATGTTAGAGTTAGTATTCCACGCTTTAAAACTGAATATAAACCGGAGGATTTAAGAGGCAAGCTTATAGATCTTGGAATGGAGGAAGCATTCTATGAGGGTGCTGATTTTTCAGGAATTGGTGAGAATTTATTTATAGAAAAGGTCTTACACAAGGCAGTAATCGATATGACTGAAAGTGGAACTGAAGCAGCAGCTTCTACTGTTATAGTAATTCCTGCACCTTCAATACCGGAGTATTTTGTAGCAGACAAACCCTTTATGTATGTAATAGCAGATAATGAAACGGGTACAATTGTGTTTATGGGTAAGGTTGTGGATTTTTAGGCTTTAAGCTTACTAATTGAATTAGAAAAAGACGCATTGACTTTATAATCGATGCGTCTTTTTGTTATAAGTTTTGTTTAACAATATTCTCCAAAGTGTTTAAGTAATCCACAAAGGCCTTTTTCCCTTTCTCAGTCAAATATTTCCTAACACAGAATACGCACTTTAAACTCCTTATTGCAGCGAGGACAATCAACGGTGTGCTTTCCTGTCTTTCTAGGTAAACGAAGGACACATTTGCAATGGGGGCATTTTCTATAACGGCGGGTTTTAATTTCCTTGATCCTGCGAAGGGTTAAAGAGCCCTTTGACTTAACAGGCTTCCATATTTTTTTGAACTTTTCGTTTTCTCGGCGTCTTTTGTATATGTTTCTTGAAAAGGTTCTGAAAGTTAATACTACAAGGGCAGCCCATACCAATAGAGTAAATATTTTAAAATTTACAAACGTATTTACAATTAAAAGAATAAAATATAGTGCAAATAAGGCATAAGAAAGTTCATCCATACCATATCTGCCATACATAAAACGTGCCAACTTTTCTCTAATATTTCTCATAAAAAATCACTCCTCCTATTAACATTAACACCCACAGAATGGGCCACAGCACATTTTTGCAACGCATAGACCGAAACATAGGTTGTTTAAGTTAAATATAGGCACACCATAGCTTTGCCTATACTGTTGATACACTCGCCCTCCGCTCTGTATCTGGTTTAATACACGCTGATATTCCAAATTATTAGGCTCCATTTGCACTGCTGTTTTTGCATGATTAAGGGCTGTGACTTTGTTGTCTAGACCATAATTTGCAATAGCACTGTAATAGTACCATTCGGCGCTCTTGTAGGATATATTGGACAGAACATTAAGTGCTTCTGCATAATATCCTGCACGCAAGTAGCTTTTTACCGGATCAAATTCAGAAGGCTCGCGTCTTTGTTGGTAACTGCCACCGAAGGGATCAAAACCCCCAAAGGGATCAAATCCGCCAAAGGGGTTAAACCCTCCAAAGGGATCGTGTTCTCCAGTTGAACTGTTTGGGTTCCCGTAGGAACTTTGACCAGCATACCCTCTGTTACTGCTTTGAGTAGAATTACCACTCTTTATATGTTCATAAGCGGCATTAATTTCGCTCATCTTTTTTTCAGCTTCCGTATTTCCGAAGTTTACGTCGGGATGATATTTTTTCGCAAGTTTGCGATATGCTTTTGTAATTTCTTCTATCGAATCGGTTGGGGAAACACCGAGCACTTTGTATGGGTCGGATATCATTTACTGCGGGCCTCCTTTGTTTTTCTTTTTTCTGCCTCATATTTTGTCCAAACGCCTGAATAAAGGATATTTTCAATTAGTCTATTATCCTGTTGCAACGGCAATTGTTTATATTCATCAATGCAGTCGGACATAAGTATATTTAAAATAGAATCAAAATCTTTCGATGATGACATAATCAAGGGGTTATAACGTTCATGTCTTATATCTTTTTTTAAGTCAAGGCAGGCATCCATTATATAAATAAATTTACCAAGTGACCTTCCAAATGACCGCAATTTCTCTGAATATTCATCTTCCGAGAAAATGAATATTTCGCCCATTAACTTTCCAAAGCAATTAGCAGGTATATCGGCATTGAGTTCCCCTGATTTTTCTATTTGTGAAAGTTCATTCAAGCATTCAGTTATTGAAGAGCATTGTTTCGGGTACTGCCTTAAAACTTTCATATATTCCTGCTCAAATAGTTTTGCTTCACATAGTGCTAGAATATTTTTATCATCCGTCCAATCATCAAGAAATTTATAATAGGCAAGGACAACATTCATGCTAGCCGCATAGTCTGTTATTTATGAGGTTTTAATGGATGAATAATACATCGTTCTGTTTTAATTTCTGTATCTTTTTTATATAAAGCAGAAAGAAACAAAACCAGGAAGGTCATGTCATAGGTAAGCGTGATACGGCTTATCATTCCGTGACGACTTCCTAAGGTCTTGCACAAACCACAATAGCAAGACCTGTAATGCTGCATTTCTTCAGCAGTTAACTTATGAGCATTTACGACTATATAGCCAAACATATTATCCAGCTGCCTTTCTAATACCTTTTGGAAAGTTTAAAAAATAACCTATATATTATTTCAGTTATTTTTTAAAAATATCACTTTAGTTGATAAACTCAATTATTACAGAATAACTTTTATCTGTCTAGAGTTTATTATATCAACTACTCATAGAATTATCAGAAGGAGATTTCTCATTCATGGTTTCAAATGTTGAAGAAAGCTCATTTAAAACAGTAAAGAGTTGTGAAATTACTGTGGAAAGTAAAATTGGGCACGGATCAACCTTTACAATTAAGCTGCCAAAATTGAGAAACGACGGTATGAATACGAGTGATAGATTTATATAAACAATGTTCCTAATGTTTAAGGAATTTTAAGAGATAAATAAATATAAAATAAAAAGTATTTTCATCAGAAAAGGTATAAAACTAAGTTCTATACTATTAAAGAAGGCCTATATGCCAAAACTGTAGGAACTTGCTATATTCGCTGAAAGCAAATTCCCACAGTTCCGGTGTATCTTAATAATCTGTCTTTTGCAATATGTCTACTGATTTGAAAACAACATTCTTCTGTTTTGATTCTACATTATAAGCTATAATTGCGAATTCACCTGCGTTAATTGTATCCATTGAAGTTTCTGAGTCTAATGCTGGTTGCAATTCAATATATACTATTTCTGAGTTACTCATCCATGCTGGTTGTATATAACTTAATTCTACCATTCCTTCGTCATCTTTTCCGAAGTGGAAGACATTAGTAGCTTCAGCAAATAATGCTCTTCCCCCATCAGGAGAAATTGTAAGAGAGCTGATATATCCATCTGACGGAAGCTTGGTTGGAGATAGGGAGCTAAGTATATCTTTTTTCAAATCATATATTCCAATGCCGTCAGTTACTCTAAATACCACAAACCTGTTGTTTTTTACAAGCACATCATCCTTATTAAAATTTTTATCTTTATATTCGGACTCTTTTGCCTCAGTTTTGCCTTTTCCAAAGTTATGTTTTACAATAGCACCATCTGTAAAAGTTATGGCTGTTTTATGTTTGCCATTTATAAATAAGGGATCAAAGCCTATAGCTACTTTCTTTTCTACATCATAGTCTTTTCCGTTTAAGAAATATATGTTTCCTTGAGAAGAAAAAGAAATAAACCCTTCATCTGTTACAAAAATTTTATCAATTGAAACACCAGGATTATCAATTGCATATAGTTTTTTCTTTTCAGAATCAAAAAAACTTATATCTGAAAACTTATTTTTATCCGCAAACACATAATACCTGCCATTAAAAGACCAGTTATCACAAATGTTTGCGTAATTTCCTTCTCCAAGAACAAAGTAACTACCAGTCTCTGTGTTCAACATATAAATATTGCTTTTATATTCTTCTCCAAAACCCTCTTCAGCAGAGAAATTTCCTATAGCCACATACGTTCCATCCGGATTGAACTTAAACTCGCTAATGACGGACCCTTGGACGTGATCGGCGTGTATCGCTTTTAAATCTGCTACCCTATATATATTCCCGTTTTTATAACCTACTAAAGAGGCATAGTTTCTGAAGAAAACTTTATTATCATCTGCATACGAAACTTCCCAAGGTGAGACCCCCATTCCATCTTCGTTCAATTTTCTTACCAAGAGATTATCCGAAAGTCCCACAGTATTATTATCAATTTCTTCAATACTTATCTCTCTAGCGTATTGAGGTTTGACTCTTTCATGTTTATCTAGCAAACTTGCTGCTCCGTTCATTACAATCTCAGAAAGCTTAGGATTTGCTGCTATAATCATGATTATCAAGCTTAAAGCTAAAGCAGGAACTGCAACTTTTAGTGAAGGCCTGAATCTATTTATAAAGGAAAAAATTTTATATTTCTTTGAAGAAGCTTTATACTTATTTAAATCGATTCGAGAAACAATACTAGATACAGGAACATCTTTTATAACATTATCCTCTTTTAAATATCTTAACAACGCTCTATCATTAGAAATAATTGTACTACAGTTATCACAACTACCTAAATGTTTTTCAAATTCACTTTTTTCTTCGATGCTGATTTCTCCATCATTATATCTTTGAACAAAATATTCATCATATTTACATTTCATAATATTCACCACCCTCTAAAATATTGCCGTATGTCTTACAAAGTTTTTTCCTAGCCCTTAAAACTTTCATTTTTATTGAGTCGGGAGATTTCCTAAATATTTCACCAATCTCTTTAAAAGAAAGTTCATTGTAGAATCTTAGGATAATCATTGCTTTAACATCCTCGTCTAAAGATTTTAACATTTTCCTTAGGAGTTCTTTCTGATACAGATTTTCAAGCTGTTCTTCCGGCAAAAAAGTCTTTGACTCTAAACTGTAATCATCTAATTCTTCAGATTTTATCTGTTTTCTTTTTTTTGAATCCCTTAAGGTGTTAATTGCAATTTTAAATATCCATGTAGAAAATTGCCACCGGTCATCATATTTATAAAGGTTGTTGTACACCTTGATAAATACATCTTGAGCCAAATCTTTAGCATCTTCCCCGTTAACATTCATCTTCATTATGAAGGAAGTAATTTTGCTATAATACCTGTTAACCAGTTCAGTAAATAATTCAGTTTTTCCATTTAGGATTTGTTTTACAAGTATTTTATCTGTATCCATATTTCCTCCGTGTACTTGGCCATAGTACGAAATTTATTGTATCTATAATCTTATACGACAAATCAATTAACATAGTAACGAGTTAGAACATTTTAACTTATACAATTATACAATATTTTATTTAGTATACGCTGATTATATTGCGGCGGAGTGGTTTGCAGATTTAATTGGATCACTTATATGCCGATTTTCACTAGCTTCTTTGATACTTATATATTTCAATCTAAACACCTCTATAATCATTTTATACCGATATTGGTATAATGTTATTCTGGGTTTAGTATTAGACCATTTAAAAATTTACGGAAAGGTACTTGAGGTTATTCCTAAAACACGTCAACTGGCATATAATTAAGTAGTAATTTGTCAAAAGAGGTTTTGAAGAATGATGTAAAAAGAAACATTAAAAGGGTATAAAGCAAAGGGGTGTTAATGTGAAAAATAAGAAAAAAAGGGTCATTAAAATTATATGTATAGGTTTAATTGTGTTTTTAGTAATGTCACCATTGGTGCTTTCTTACATGGTCTATAAGATGAACTTCGGTAACAGGTATGAAACTATATCTTGGATGGCACGTAGTCTTAATGAATTTGATGGATTAATTTCGGAAAGATATACCTTTGAATCAAATAAAGGACAACAATTGGTAGGTTATAAATATTTCAAGAAAATAAAAGTGTAAAAGGAATAATAGTTATCGCTCATGGACTTGGAGGGGGAGGCCATAACTCTTATATGGATGTTGCCAATTACTTCGCAACATACGGATATATTGTTTTTGCATATGATGCCACTGGTAATGATGAAAGTGAGGGTGACTCTGTAAAAGGTATTCCTCAAGGATTGATTGACCTTGATTATGCTATTGACTTTATTAAAGGGAACGATGAGTTTGATAATTTGCCAATTATGTTGTTTGGGCATAGTTGGGGTGCATATTCTGTTGGTAGTGTTTTAAATATCCATCCTGATGTTAAAGCGGTTGTTATGGTTGCAGGGTTTAATAAGTCTCTTGATATAATGAAAGAAGAAGGTAAGCGGATAATGGGAGAAAGTATTAGTGTTTTAATGCCTGGTTTCTTTTTACTTGAGAAAATTAAATTTGGTCATTATTCTTCATACAGCTGTATCGATGGTTTTGAAGCTTCAAATGCAGGCGTAATGGTTATACAAAGCGTAGATGATAAAATGGTATCATTTGGAAATAATTTCAATGTGTTTTTAGAAAAATATCAAGATAATACACGTTTCAATTTTGTTCAGTTTGAAGACAGAGGACATGATTATGTTTATTACAATGATGCTTCTAGACAGTATAAAGATCAATTTGACGATCAATTTAGGGATTATTTAAATACCTTGAATACAGAACTAACTGCGGAAATAAAGACGGCGTACATGAACAAGTACCTAAACAAAACTAAGTTATTTGAGTTTGATACAGAATTGATGGGTAGGATAGTGTCATTCTATGATAGCTATGCAGAATACTAGTAAGCTATAAAGTTTCTGAAATATTTTTCTTCACATTTATTTTATGCACCTATCAACGAACATATGTTTGACCATAAGCGGTTTTTATGATATAATACTATTAGATTATGGAATTGCTAGTTAAGAAGTTTGATTGAAAGAATGGTTATAGGGATTAACAATCATATAATTTTAGTATTTTAGCTAAGCAAATTGATTGCAATTTGACCATATGCTATAATATAGATGTAAGGGGCAAGACAAACATGGCAAGTAAAACAAGAGAAAAGATCAAGCTAGATCAGCTTTTGAAGGTTATGTTCAAACTTTCAAAAAAAGTTACTGTTAATTTATTAAATGGGCTTTTTGAAGAGGATTATAAACCTAAGGATGTGAAAATTCAGTATACAAATAATGAGTTCGTACTTGAAAGTCTCGAAAAGATTTATGGTGATATGTTCATTAAGGTACAATCGCACAATAGAACTATTACTTATCATATAGAGTTTCAGACTCAAAATGATAAATCAATGGCGATAAGGATGTTCAGATATGGATTTGAAAATGCAGTTGAATCAGTAGATGATATAAGTAAAGAAAATATCAGGCTGGATTTTCCAAAGCAATTGGTTATATTTCTTGAAGAAAACAATAATATTAAAGATGAAATATCTTTTATATTGACGATGCCTGGTGGGAAAGAATTAACTTATAAAGTACCCACTATGAAGTACTGGAAATACACTGAACAAGATTTAGTGGATAAGAAAATGTATGCACTATTGCCTTTTCAGGTTTTTAAACTGAGAAAGGCAGTTGAGAGGATATATTGTAGTAACAAACCTCATAAACAAAAGGCACAGCTGATACGACTTGAGTTTGAGGAACTTATAGAAGTAGTTGAAAGGATTGCGAAGCTTTCAACTAAGTTGTATCACAGCAAGGAAATAATGGGTACTGACCTTGATAAGATATTATCGGTTTTAAATAATATTTCTGATTATCTTTACAACAAATATGGCGAGTATAAAGTTTTTTTTGAGAAGGAGGTAAAAACTATGATTACATCATTATATAATCCGGCACTTATAAAGAAGAAAGTTGCAGAAGAGGTTAAAGAAGTTGAAAAGAGACTCAAATTAGAAGCCGAACAAAAAGCTGAACAAATGGCAGAACAAATGGCTGAACAAATGGCTGAACAAATGGCTGAACAAATGGCAGAACAAAAAGCTGAACAAATAGCTAGAACAGCCCTTGAAAAAGGAGCAGACGTGGGATTTGTCGCAGAGATAACAAAACTGCATATCAAAACTGTGAAAAGAATACTGTCGGAGCTTCATGAAAAAGCTCATTAAAAGTTTAAAGTTTGATTGCAATTTGGCCATATGCTACTATTCAGATCTCATGCCTTGAACCAGGTTTGGTACAAACTAATCTTCATAAAGACTGGCCTGTTCATCCAAAGGAGTTATTAAATATAACAAACACATTAGTTCCAGAAGATATTGCGGAGGTAGTGATGGAAATTATCAGTAAACCTTCACACATAAGAATTCCTAAATATATGATTTTACCAAAAGGTCATAAAATCTAGACAGCATAAAGATCAATTTGACAGTATACTATTGACGGGAATTAAATTCTATTCTTTGAGGTCACAAACAATAGAATTTAATTCTTTAAGCTATGAAAATAGCTGTCTTTACTATGTTTCAAGCTAATACCGACAGCCAAAGGTTTTCGGATTCTATGACCAGTTCTGAAACTAGTTTGATAAAGGGTCCGTAATTCATTGTGGTATGAGCTAGGTCAATAACATCATAATATTTTGCACGATTCTCGTTCTTAATTATAATAGGTGTGTACCCGTTTTTCATGAGTTCAAAGTTCAGCAATAGTCTTGATGTCCTTCCGTTACCATCGATAAAGGGGTGAATTTTGACAAATTCTCCATGCAATAGCGTTGCACGCACAACAGGGTGATAGTTAGTCCATTCGTGATGGTATTCATGAATTAGCTTTTGCATCAAATTAGTTACTTCATAATACTTAGGGGGTATATGTTTTGCACCGCTAATTACTACATTTTCCATTCTGTATTTTCCTGAATTTTGATTGTCTATTCCTTTGAGAATCAAAGCGTGAATATTTTTGATATTCCACTCAGTTAGGTTTTCTTTGTTTGAAATCAAATCTTCTAAAAAAAGGATTGCTTCACGGTGATTAATCGTTTCAAGATGTTCTTTTATACTTTTGCCACCTATGGTAATTCCCTCAAGAACAACTTTTGTCTCTGACATAGTCAAAGTATTTCCTTCAATTGCATTGCTGTTGTAAGTCCATTCAACGATCAATTTTTCGTGTAAAGAATCTGACAGCTTTTTTGAAAATGGTCTGTGACTATCGATGGCTATCTTTAGTGTGTCTATATAATTATAATCGCTTTGTAAACCTAAGTATTTCTTTTTCGAAGTTTCCCTTGCATCGACAGGTTTATCTGCATCACAAGGGATAGACCAGTTTTTGCCAATCTTAACTGCGCCATCTATTCTACCTTCCATGCACAATGACCTGATTCTTCGATCGCTAATATTCCAATTCTCACTAGCTTCTTTGATACTAATATATTTCAATCTAAACACCTCTATAATTATTTTATACCGATATAGGTATAACGTCAATATTATTCCAGTATCGGTATAATGTTATGCTGGATTTAATATGGAAATTTTATGGGATGATTAAGCAACATTAAAAAATACTAATAAGCTATGAAGCTTATCAAAATATATTTATGCCACCTCAGGCTTAATATGGTAAAATATACAATATAGTATGCTGTTGGAAGAGGGGGTAATATGTCATATAAGGTTTTTATTTCAGATGGCACTTTATTAAAAGAATGTATAAAAGATGTAGCCTTTAATATTGATCCAATTAATTTCCTTGATATGCGAACCGGCACTGCGAATTCAATGATAATAAAAGGGAAAATCGACACTTCTGAAGGAACGGCAAAACTTTATAAATGGGCAATGCTTGCTGGAAATGACTCTAATTGTTATAAGGAAGTTACAGTAGAGCTTATAAAAGATAGTCAGCTAATGCGAAAAGTCAGCTTTTCGAAAGCCTTTGTAGTTGACTACTCAGAGGAGTATTCAAATCATGTGGGTGTTGGTACATTTACACTCTACATAAAGCAATTTTTGGGAGAAGACATTGAATGTATCGGTCCAACTGATAAACCAAGTGAAGTAGATATGAGTGCTGTAGAAAAGGTTGAGGAAGTAGTTGAAGAGGCAAGAAAGCTGAGTCCTATAGTTGAAAAAGTGACAAAGGAAAAGTCTGTTATGAGAATCACAGATAGGCTTGCAAAGCAGAAGAAAATAGGGGATAATATTGCTGCTGGAGAAAATGTCAAAACACTAGTGATTGAAGGACAACAGTTCACAAATGGAAGAAAAAATAAATTAAAGCCTAATATCAAGTATAAAACTGGAGAGTATGATTATTTCTATGAGACAGATGATGCAGGCAGGATAACAAAGTTTGAAACAGATAAATTACAATTAACAAAGAGAAAAGATAGATTACCGCATAGCAAAAATACACCAGGCAAAATAAAAGGTAAAGATGATGCAGGACATTTGGCAGGGGATAGGTTTGGTGGTTCTCCTAAGATTGATAATTTAGTTTCGCAATTATCGGATGTTAACAAGAAGCAATATAAGAAAATTGAAAATAAGTGGGCTAAAGCTCTAAATGGAAAACCTCCTAAAGAAGTAAAAGCTACTGTTGAGGTGATATACTCCGGTAAGGATATGCGTCCGGATAAGTTTTTAGTCAAGTATACTATTGACGGTAAACCAGGTTCTGCAGTGTTTAAAAATTAATTATGGGAGTGGAAAGACTATGACACAATTTGAAGATCAGTTTAGTGAATTGCAAGCGGATATGATATCTATATGTATGGAATATGTTGAAGATAGAGCCGAAAAAGTATATGTTTATGCTTCTTGTGAAGAAGGTGTTGTTTCGAGTAGTTTCTTTTATTTGATAAACAATACATACGTAGAATGTCATAAAGTTAATGATGCCTTAAATAATGGTGAAGAAGAATATGATGTGTCGCAAGACCGACAGTTTGCGGTTTTGGATATCATTAATGAGGATGTTGAAAAAATAAAAGAATTGTGCAAAGAACACGAAAAAGACATGCCAACTGAGTTGAAGTTAATATATGATGTTAAAAGTGGTAAACTTCAAGCTGAGTACAAATATGATTTAGTATATTCTGATGACGAGGTCAAAACGGCTGATGATATTGCAGAAGAATGGTTTGACGAGGTAAAGGCTAAAAAACTGTGATTCTAGCATACTGATTAAGCATAATTTGAAGTAAATATAAACTTAAAAATCAAGTCTCCCTTTATGTATTGGGGGACTTTTTATTATAGTTATTTTTGGAAATATGGGTTTATAAAAATACAATATATTCCAAATTTCTGCATTTTGTCCTTTCAAACATACCTTTCGTCAGGAATTGTTGATTTGCATTTGTAAATAAAATAGAATTCAAATAAGGGATGTAAAATACGTGGAATAAAGCATTGAAAGAGTGACAAAAAATCTTGAGTAAAGCTAATTCCCGTTATAAAAATATACTTATTTGGAGGGTTAAAATGATGAGCAAGAGAGTAGTATCATTAATCGCTGCTTTAGCAGTAGTAACAATGGGATTTTCAAGTATGCAAACAGTTTTGGCAAGTTCCGCAGAAGACCAGTATCTCGTTGGAGATTGGGATGGAGATGGAAAAGACAATATAGCTGTTAGAAGAGGCAATACAATTTATATGGATACCAATTTTGATGGTAAACAGGATAAAGTGCAGAGCTTTGGAAATGGAAATTCAGAAGACCAGTATCTAGTTGGAGATTGGGATGGAGATGGAAAAGACAATATAGCCGTTAGAAGAGGTGCTACAATATATATGGATACCAATTTTGACGGAGCTCAGGATAAAGCACAGAGCTATGGAAATGGGAATTCGGAAGATCAGTATCTGGTTGGGGACTGGAATGGAGATAAAAAAGATAATATAGCCGTTAGAAGAGGTGCTACAATACACATGGATACCAATTTTGACGGAGCTCAGGATAAAGTACAGAGTTACGGAAATGGTACATCGGGATCAGGAAGTGGTCCGATAGCATTTACTCCTAAAGTTGTAACTTTTGCAGAAAGCAAGGTTGGTACAAGTTTTGCAAACGGATATTGTTTGAGATTTGTTAGACAGTGTTTTGAAGCAAGTTATGGTTTTTCCAGCTCAGCTTGTTGTGCCAATAAATATGGTAGTTCATATATTGACTCTACCTCAAGAGATAATATTCCGCTTGGAGCAGATGTATTCTTCGGTGGCAGCAGCGTTACATGCGGTACTTGCAAAAATAAATGCGGTCATGTTGGAATATATGTTGGTAATGGTTACATCATTCATGGGTGGAATGGCAAAATTGTCAAAACAACTATTGATTATGTTATAAGTAGGGGATATCCTTATAGAGGTTGGGGATACCATAGTAATGTAGTGTTGACAAATTGATATATATAAGTAGAAAATCTATAGATAGACTTTAGAGTTACAAACTAAAAGAGTTTGCTACAAAACGAATATTTCTTGTTTTAACAGAATGAGTATTCATCCAATGAATACTCATTCTGTTATTACTTAGATTCACGCAAGCCCGTTTTTTAGGGCGAATAGTACCAACTGAGTTCTTTTGCTTATGCCATATTTTTTCATTAGTTTAGATAATATACTTCTTACAGTGCTTTCGCTTATAAATGCTTTTTTTGCTATTTCTTTGTTGTCTAAGCCTTCATTAGACAGTATTTTTAATACTAACAGCTCAACTTCACTTAAATCGGAAAATATATTGACGGATGGTTTTTTTACGTCTTCAATTTTATTAATAATTCCATCAAAAACACTTTTTTCAAAAACCATTTTGCCATTTGCAGCATTTTTTATACTTAATATCATATCACTAGCAGAGGAATCTTTTGTGATAAAGCCGCTGACGCCGCATTTTGTTGCTTCAATGAGTTTTGAACCGTCAGGAATAGAGGTCAGGATGAGAATTTTTATATTTTTATTTAGTGCAACAATTTCTTTTGAAGCTGTAATTCCATCACATTCAGGCATTACCATATCCATAAGTACAACATCTATTTTATGCAGCTTGCACATTTCAACGGCAAGTTTTCCGTTTTCTACACAAGCAACAACTTTTATTTCTGCATCGTTTTCTAAGTATTTCTTTACACAATCTCTTACCAGCTTATGATCATCAGCAATTAAAACGTTATATGTATTATTGGTTTCCATTTTATGTTCTCCTTTGCGTTCATATAAGAGGTATTTTAACAAGTATTCTAAAGCCTTCGTCACCTGTGATTTTGATGGTACCACCAAGGGACTGAACTCTTTTAGAAATACCTTCAAGACCAAAGCCTATTTTAAGATTTTTGCACCCCGATCCATCGTCTATAATGTTGAGTACAAGATTATTGTTGTATTGTTTGACTAAAATGTCTATGCCTTCGGGATTTCCATGTTTTAGTGAATTATTAATACCTTCAAGGCATATCATTTTAAGATCACTCAATAGGTTTATTTCGGCTATATTTAGGTTTTCATCGATTGCTAAAGTTAAATTTACACTTTCGGGCATAGAATTTTTCATTTCAGAAAGATCAGATAAAAGAGTATCTCTGTAATTTAGTGTTTCAACACCCGATTTTATCTCAGTAGAGGTGTTTTTTTGATACAGATGTTTTCTGAATTCGTCAACTTTTTGTTCAGCAATCGTAAGAGCATTTACAACATTAGTTCTTGAAGCCAATTCTTCTTTAGACAAACCAGAGAGTTCTTCGCGTAAATACAGTATTATATGTGTCATTGCATTTCCAATTATGTCATGTGCATCTCTAGATATCTCGTAACGGGCTTTTGTGGCTGCAAGTTCGGCTTCAATTGAGGCGAGGTTTTTATAAACAGTAATATCATTTAAAAAAAGCATCTTTCCAAGTGCTATGTTGCCTGAATCAAGTATGGTTTGAATGGATACGTCGTAATACTTCAATGCAGGAGAAACTATACATAATTCGATGTGAGAAGGTGATAGATTATCTGAATAAATAAGCAGTTTTAAATTATCGATAGTCTCTTTGCTTGTGGTTTTTTTCGAAAGTTTTTCTAAAAGTATATCTAATGATGGGTCTTTTGAAGAGGTCAGGTCGATGGAAAAAGTATTTATAAAAGCTTTATTATTGTACAAAACCGTATAATCATTATCTAAAAGTACAAAGGGTGAATTTATGTATTCAACAAACTCCTTAAACACTATTGGAATAAGATTAAGCACTCTGTATTTTATAGCTATTATGCCAATTATTATTGTCATTATGGCGGAGATTACAGGAATACCATCGAAATCTGTTATGGATATAAAATTACCTCTTATGGAAATATAGAAATAGGCGATAAGGGGTAATGCCCCGGTAAAGAATATAACCAAGGCTTGTTTGAATAAGTAGCCTTTTAGGCGAAGTATGTTTTTGAATATCGTTATAAAAACAGGGATCATTGCTATAAAAAAGAAATAGTATAATGTTATGCAAAACTGTGATTCATAAAACCCAATATCGCTTGCTTTTAATCTTGTTGTTCCCATCAAGCCATGCCATGGATTGGTCAAAAGCATAATTGTAAAGAAAGCTGGGAGAATATAAATCAGAAGGATTCTGCGGTCAAATTGCTTTCGATTGATTGAAAAAGTCCAGCATAAAATTATCCAGGTAAATTGAGCTAGGACAAAAGATATAATCTTTATATATGAAAAATAAATTTCATTTATTCCAAAGACTTCATTTACATGCTTAAGCATGTGGGAGGATACATAACATATCATTAAAAATGTATAAAAAATATACCCTTTTGAAAAAGGACTTTTCTCAGCTCTTTTCCAGTATACAAATATAAGTACAAATAGACCAACTAGAGAAATTCCTTCAATACTTAATATGGTGCTTTCAAAAATAATACTCTCTAGTTGTTTTTGAGTAAGAATGACTATCAGCCCCTTCAATACATTAGTACAACTACATTATATAACACTTCTAGATTATTTAACAGTTTCCTATCAATATCCTAATGTAAAATGTCAAAAAAATATGTACGAATGTCATTCAAAAATAGCGGAATTTTGGAACTTTCAAATTCTTATATTTGATATAATTAAGTCGTATAGCCACAAGCAAGTAAAAAGTTGGCTTCAACAATCTTAAACGCAATCTTTTTAGCAAAACTTGTGCCTCGTAACAGAATTAATTTCTAGGGCATGCGAGGCACAAACAGAGGAAGTGCATTTTTAACATTATGAAAGATTAAAAATTAGCAATGTTAAAAAGCACTAGTATTTCGTTTGTTAACTGTAATTGCTTTTTTAATATATAGGTAATGCCTGAAACATTACCAAGTTTCATATACAGTTTGGGTCTTTTTTCAAAAATAATATTTTAATTAAGGGGGATGATGTAAATGTTTAGAAAGTCTATCAAAAGCATGGCATTTATAATTGTACTATCGGTATTGTTTAATTTGTTTCCGACAGGTATGATTGCCTATGCAGAAAACAATCTTTTTACTAATTCGGTTGAAGTTCCAGAATCATCTGAAATTAACGATGTAGCTACTTCTGCCGATATGTATGTGAGTTCTGACCTTAGAAATCCAGGTAATGAAGCGGTAAAGGAATTGACACTTCCAGTAGGTTTTGAGGGAAATGAAGCTTCTCTAACTGACAAAGAAACGGTTACTGTGCAAGCAAAGGTTATAAGGGGTGAAGAAGAGGAAGATGAAACCCAAAAGAGAATACTTTTTGCAGCACCTGAAACTGATGAGAATCCGGTTGGGAATGTAATAAAGGAAAATGAAGTCAAAGTACTAAATGCTGAGGGAGCTGAATACAAAGCATCAGAGTTTGAGCTTTCGTTTATTCCAGAGAGCACAGCGGTATACATGATAAGAGGCTCTGGATCAAAAATTCCATATATAAATATAAGAGATAATGAGGACAAATCCCTGGCAATAAATAGAACATATCCTGAGAAGAGTGATTCTGTTGCATTTAAGTTTCATAAAGGGCAAGGATATAAAATAATTGTTACCTCCTTAAACAAAGAGGAAGCAACGGAGATATCTATTAAAAAGTACAAATCTGAAACGGTAGCTTTGACTTATAACTTTCAAGATAATACTTATACTGCCGAGGATAAAGCATCTGTAATTGTAACTATGCCAAAAACACCAGCAGATATTTACTTTGACATACTTGATAGGGAAATGCTTATAAAAGCTCAACTTTACAAGAATGGTGAGTTGATAGAGGAAATACCTACTATTTCTCAAGAGTATATAAGAGGTGGCTTGGGCTCTCCTGATGATAATGTGGTTCAATTTGCCTGTAATTTTAGCAAACAGGTTGAATTAGGGGAGTATACAATAAAAATAGACCTTGCAGATATTGAAGGAAATCCAGTGACAGAGACTTGTGAGGCTAATGTTGATATAGGGAACCCAATTTATCTTTACATTCCTTCAGGGCAATTATCTTATAGCATTTATGGATCGAATAAGCGTGTATATTTTAGTGATGAAATTTCAAATGGCAAATTTATTATACAAGATGAAGAAGAACTAGTTGGAACAATCAGCATGTCTGGAGTTTCAACTATTGATATCCAGAATGACTGCTTTAATTCTTATATGAGTTCGCAAGATGAATATCTAGCTGAGAATTTTTCAAGGAGGCTTTATTATACAAGATTAAATACTATAAATATTAATGGAAATCTTGAAAAGGACAAAGAATATGATGTAGAGTTTTTATCTGGAGAGTTGGAATACAAAACACCAGCAAAAATAATCTCTACAGAAAAACTAATACTTGATTCTATGTGGTTTGAATCTTTAACAGATCTTTCTACTGAGCTTGAGGGTTATGCGGTATTTGAAAATATAGTAAGTGCGAAAACTGATAAACTAAGAGTAGATTTAATTGATATTAGAGGAAATATAATTGCGTCTGCTAGTGATTATGCTTATGCACATTGGGGGGCAAACAGGCAACAAATAAAATTTAGGCTAAAGCTAAATAAACCTGTGGATATTACAAATAAGTATTTTGTTAAGATCAGTTATCTAGAGGACATGTACTCAAATGCTGAAATTTTTACGATTAATTCATACAAAGAGAATTACAACAATTTTGGAGTAGGGACAGCTACAGTGTTAGATGTACAAAGAGCTTTAGTTAAAGTTCCTGCTTTTAATTATGATAAAACCTTAAATTATGATGTTACTCTTTATAGAGTAAATGAATTTACAAATACACCTATATCTGAAATAATCAATGTTGTACCCGATGAGGATGACAATTTCATACTGGAATTTCCGTTTGAAAGAGATTGCCCACTTTTATACCAAGGTAAAGAGTATATTATCTCTTTTAAATATACTACTTCCTCAAATTATGTTGCGGAAAGTCAAACACGCTTTAAAATTCCTGATCAATCTATTTATAAAGGTGTTAATAATTCAATTGTTTTTGATCCGCTTATATTGCCTTCAAAAGGTGAAGTTGAGTTTTCTATAAGTGGATATGAATTGGCAAATGGAATTATAGGAGCGGATAATGAAAACGTAAATATTGAACTTGTTGCAGAAAACGAAATCTATGGCACGGTTAAAAAGGATACAATAAAGAGGGATTCTACTATAAGTAGAAGTGTTTCAGGGTACAATGTCAGCAAAATTACAGTTACAGGAACAATGCAGTTGACAAAGGAACTAAAAGAAGAAAGACAGTACTTCATAAGAATAAACGGTAAAGATTATGAATACATTTTTTATTCGGACAGTCAACCAGTGAATCCTGAATTTTGTAAGATTGATCATAGTCAAAGTACATACTCTTTTACAAATTCACTTGGGGAAAATCAGTTAGGTTATTTGCTATCACAAATCGAACCACTTGAATTGAAATGTAAAGGGGTTAAGAATGTTTCTGAAGATATGAGTCTGGTTTTAGAAAACAAAGAATTGGGCAAAGAGTTTGATTTGGGGAAATGGTCTAAGGATGAAGTTTACTATAACGGTGAATATACAGACCTTTCAATTAAGGCTGATTTGTCTCAGATGGTTTTGTACGACACTTTTGAAGCATATTTGAAGGTTGGTGAAGCAAAATATAGTCTCAATAAGTTTATAAAAGTAGTTGAACCTGAAGAGGCTGAATCATTTTCTGTGGTAGCAGCTAAAGTTGGAAGTGATGTTATTACAGTTAGTATACCAGCCTTTAAAATATTTGAAGATTTTAGGTTTGATATAAAAGATTCTTTTGACAATATAAAAGCTTTCAGTGTTATTGCGGGCAGTGAAAGGGAAGGTTCAAATAATACTACTTACATTGATTTAAAACTAGACACTTCTTTAAAGCAAGGAATTTACACACTGCGTATGTATAATGCAAATAAAGTTCTCAAATATTCTCTTGAGTATAGTCTTGTGGAAGAAAGCACAATGCCAAAAATTGATTATATGGAAGGCAGTTCTCCGTATATTATAAACTGTATGAATCTTATCGAAGATGGAGTTTATACAGCTGATATTTCAGACTATGAAAGCATTTCAATGATAAAGAGGAATGTTCCTTTGGTGAAAAGGAAAGGGGAGGATGTTTTAGAACTCCATGATAGTAGCATAAGTGATGTGAAACCTGGTACATATAGCATCACAGTAAGAGTTAATGGAAGCATTTTTGGAAGTTGGTCTTTTACGAAATACGACATAATAGACTTGAAAGCCTCAGTTGTGGCTGATGAATGGCTAAAGGCACCTGCTAAAATGCCCTTTATTTCAAGCAATAGTGTAAATTTACTTATAAATACAATGCATTTTACTAAGGTACGCTATGCTGAGAGCCTAGAAAGTCTTCAAAACGAGGAATATCAAACTGTTACAGAGAGTGTTTATTATACTTTTAAGGGTGATGATGTTGCTAAAATACTTTATTTCCAGTTTACGGATGACAGCATGAAGGAAAGTGAATTAGTTACATTTGCAGCATATTTGCAGAAGAGTCCTAAGACTATATCGGTTAGTGCTCCTACTGAAAGCACATCCTACACACAAGGCTTTAAGATTTTAGCTACTGTAGCAAATAATCCTACATCAGTTTGGGTCAGCCTTAATAGTATAGGCGGTAGTGGCGATTATTATAGTAAATATCAAACAATTAGGCTTGCAAGAGAGGCAGGTACAGATAATTTTTACTACCATCTTTCTTACAGTGAAGCATTTATTTTAGCAAAGGCAGAGTTCTATTCTATTGATGAGATTGGTAATATATCAGATTCAAAGACTGTAATTTTGAAAGAGTTGCCTAAAAAAGATTATATATTATCTGTTGATCGCATTGATAGCGTATCTAATAAATCAAAGCTTATTGTTTCGGGTAAAGGTGCTATGCCTGAAAGTAATGTTAAAATATCTGCATGGTCTTGTGATTATAGTGGGAAAATAACTTCTCAAACGGCAGTTAGTAGTATAAAAGTTATTGCGAATGCCAGTGGTGCTTTTGAAGGTGAGCTTGTTTTTGCTGAAGATGGATATTATCAAATTATTGTTAATGGTAATGATTCTTCTAGCTCTAAAACTTTAAGTCAAAAAACAACAATTGATACTACAGCACCGGTATTGAAGGATTTTAGTACAGTTGCACAGGGAAATAGAAGTGTTAAAATATCTTGGGATGTGACGGATAATACAGAATGTAAATATACAGTATGGAGGGATAATGAGGTTATTGTAGTTTCTTCTAAAGATAAACAGTATATTGGGATTGATTTGACCCAAGACAAGCTTTATAACTTTAAAATAATGGCGACAGATGCTGCAAATAACAAATCTGAGCCTGTTGAAATAAAAGTGATGGTCGGGGATAATGAGGCACCTTCAGTACCGCAAAAGCTTTATGTAAGTTCTCATGCAGGAAAGAGTATAACTCTCGCTTGGGATGAATCCACTGACAATAGCTTTGTTGCAGGATATGAGGTTATGCGTGACGGTGTAAAAGTTGCGACTACTCGTACTGCGAGCTACACCGATTCAAATTTAATAACTGGAAATGAATACAGCTATAGTGTAAAAGCCTTTGATCCATCGATGAATTATTCGGAGTTGAGTGAGTCAATAGTACATGCAACATCGAAGGTTGTTATAAGTGATGCTTATGAAGGAAGCTATGATTTTGTAGGAAAATTGATAAAAATCGTAGAAATGAAAGCACTTACAAGCGACATTATGAATAAAGAGGACTGTAGTGTTTTATTTGAATATCGAAGTGGTAATAGCGATTGGGTATACATAGAGAAGAATTCATCGTATACAGTTACCACTAAAGGTTTGCTGTTTAGTTCAAAATGGTATGTAGAGGATTTACCAGAAGGTGAATATACTGTCAGGTATACTTTCGTTGATCGTGATGGTTGTACTAGCGAAGCTTTTTCACAAGCAATAAGAATTCTTCAAGCTGAAGATAATGTTCCACCAAAAGCACCGGAAATTAATGTTGAGCCTGCAGCAAGAGGGTTTATTGTATCATGGATTTGTGAGGAAACAGATATTGTAGAATATAAACTGTATCGCAGATATGAAGAATCCGAGTTTTATACGGTTGTTGGAGAATATTCTAAGGAAGTTTTAAAGGTAATTGATAAAAATCTTGAACCATCAAAGAAGTATGTGTACAAAATTGTTGCGGTTGATGGTTTAGAAAACAGTTCTGAAGCTCTAAGTGACGCAATTAGTCCATTAGACATTGATGACATTTTGCCGTCACCGTATATAAATTGTGTTTCATCAGCTGAGGTTGGTACAGTAGTAGATTTTGATGCAAGTGAATCAAAGGATAATGTTGGGATTAAAAACTATAGATGGGATTTTGGAGATGGTACAACAAATGAAGGAATCAGTACAACCCATACTTATACTAAAGCAGGAGAGTATAAAGTTGTTCTTAGTACAGAAGATATTGCTGGTAATGAGGAGAGTGTTGAAAAGTCTATAACCATATTGGAAAAGAATTTTTCGGGGATTTTAAACATAATTATTAAAGATAATTTAGGAGAATATGTACCGGATGCAAATGTTTATGTAAATTTGGGAACCCCACAACAATTTAAAGTTACAGCTGATTCAAGTGGCAAAATATCCTTAGAATTGGATCCTGGGGTCTATGATATAGGAGCCTGGAAGGAGGGATATTCTCCAAAACAGCAAGATGTAATGATTGTTGAAAATGAAGAAAACAATTTGGAGTTTGTTCTGGTAGAATCAAAGATTGTGGTAGGTAATATTTCAGCCACTAAAATGTCTTTTGAAGAAATCAAAGCGGCAG
>JAEZUI010000137.1 GCA_023421115.1 Bacillota bacterium
CCACTTAGGTAGAGTTTCACGATATCTTTTTTGAACTCTGCATCAAATCGTTGGCCTTTCATGTAAGACACCTCCTGGCTTTATTGTACCAGCCATTTTTGGTGTCCGCAAAAGGCATTACGGTTCAGGAAGGACTACCCCCCAAACCCCCCGCTAAGGTGCGGCCGAACAAATTGGGGGGTACGCGGCCGCGGCAGGGCCCTTCACTCACTGGGAGGCCATCAGACGGCGGCGGCACCAGACGGCCCGGCTCCGCTCCAGGGGACCCACCCCTTTAATCCCCCTCCCGGCGAACAAACGGGAGGGGGAAGTCGTTTTTACCATGCCGGCTGCCAAGGAAACGGCTTACCATGAGCAGCCACCAAAACCGTGTGGCCGCACATCGTAAGCCTGTCGGATTGCTATTCGTTATTGGGCAAAGAACGCACCGGCCACGGCGGCCAAACCCGCGCCGCCGCATCCCGTGCGGACGGGCCTGCCGGCAGCAAGGGAGCCGCGAACTGCGCGGGAAGTAACTCCAGTAGTTTAAGAAAAAGATCATTGATGGTATATTTTAGCAGGAAGTACTATTTCGTAAAGAGAAAGTACCCCTTAACTGTAAATTTATCAAAATGGTACTGTTTTCTGAATCGATGTTACAGCTATAATATTTAATTTGCTGGGGGGATTAAATGTATATTTCAGAGCTAACATTGACTAATTTTAGGGGTTTTAAGAATCCAACTAAGATACTTTTTACTGAAGGAACTAATGTAATAATAGGTCACAACAATTCTGGAAAAACTACCGTCATTAAAGGCTTGGAGTTATTATTTGATAGTGAAAAGAATAAACGTTTATGTATACATGATTTTAATAAGAATCTGTCAATTGACGAGATAAAGACTAATCCACCTAAGATTACTATAACAGCAAAACTCGTTGAATCAGAAAATGAAGAAGATTATTCTGATGACTTAGTTACAGTATCAACTTGGCTTACCAAGATTGAAAAGCCGTATGAGGCATTAATTACTTATGAATTTTTCCTGCCAGAAAAAGAACGGGACGATTATACGAAAATAATAGAAAAAACTGAAAGCCAAGATATTAATGACTATTGGTATGAGATTGAGTATAATTTTTTACAAAAATATACTTATAAACTTTACGTTGGAAATCCTGAATATAAAAATGTTATAGAAGCAGAAACCTTAAAAAGGTTTGACTTTCAATTCTTAACAGCAATAAGAGATGTTGAGAGGGATTTGTTTACGGGACGAAATTCATTATTGAAGGAAGTAATAGATTTCTTTATTGATTATGAGATTAAAACTAATGATACGCTGAACGATAGTGATAAACGAAAAGAAATAAGTGCTAGAAAAAAAGCATTCTCAAAAGATGCTAAAGAGTTAATCTCTGTTCTTCAAAATCGAATGGCTGCTGGGAAAAAACATATGCTTAGGTACGCTGAAGAAACGGGTGCTGCTTTTGAAAACTTGAAGCCTTCATTTGAAGGTAGAATTCTAGATACGGAACTCTATTCTGCCCTCAAATTAATAGTTGAGAATGAAACCGGAATAAAGTTACCTGCAAACCAAAATGGATTAGGTTATAATAATCTGATTTATATTTCTCTTTTACTTGCTCGGATGCAGAAAAATGCATCCGGCGATTATTTGGGTACTAATTCTAAAGTCTTTTCTATGTTGGCAATTGAGGAGCCGGAAGCCCACTTGCATCCCAACATGCAATATAAATTTTTGAAATTTTTGAATGAAAATAAAGAGAATGAAGTGCGTCAAATCTTTATCACGTCTCATTCGCCTAACATTACAGCAGCAGTTAATCTGGATGATATTATTGTGTTATATAAAGATAATAACGAAGTTCGAGTGGCCTACCCAGGTAGGGTGTTTACAAATACTAAAGAGGACATAGTCTCTAAGAGCTATGTCCAGAGGTTTATTGATGTAACAAAAGCCGATATATTCTTTGCGAAAAACCTAATTTTGGTAGAGGGGATAGCCGAACAATTACTCTTTCCCGAATTCGCGAGAATATTAACATGTGATTTAACGGACGCACATGTTTCCGTAGTTAATATTGGTGGAAGATATTTTGAACATTTCTTAAAATTATTTGATACATCAAAAAGCAAATATGCAATAAAGAAGAAGATTGCCTGCATAACTGATCTAGATCCTGTTAGAAAGAAAAAAGAGAAAGGTAGCAAGTGGAAAAGTTGTTTACCAATGGCAATCAACTGTGAAGTTGCTAATTACGAATATAATGCTTGTTCCAATAATGTAGTTGATAAATATTGTGGAAGAAGTACGAATGATATTGTAAGGGTGTACTCTCAAAATAAAAATACAGGATGTACATTTGAGTATGAATTAATATTATGTAATCCTACTATTTCAGAACTAATCACTGATTCTGTAAGTAATGCTTCTGAATTACAGCAATTGATGCTAGGGCTAAAGGGAGAAAGCGATATTCAAAGCATTTTAGATATTTTAAAAGATGGTGATTATAAAAATGAAATATGTAATGCTATTGGTAAATGTAGTTTTAACACCCAGGAAAAGATAATACATCTTATCGCTGGTCGCTATCTAAAATCAATACAGAAGGGTGCAGTCGCTCAAGAGTTGGCATACGTAATATCGGAGAATTATAAGTTAAAAGATGCAGAAGACAAAAAGGGCAAGGAACCTTTTGAATTAGTAATACCAAAGTATATTAGTGAGGCGATAGAATGGATTTATCAACAGCCATTAAGTTAGCAGATAGTGATGTAAAGATAGATATTGAAGTTCCTTTTAAATTATGTGCTGGACCAGGGGCAGGTAAAACCAGATTTTTAATTAATCATATCAATAACATTCTTTCAAATTCAAAACGACTCTCAAAAGTCAGAAAGATTGCATGTATAACTTATACTAACGTTGGAGTAGAAACAATAATAGGAAGACTCGAAAATATAATTGACTATGTAGATGTTAGTACTATCCATAGCTTTCTATACAAAAATATTTTAAAGCCATATTTATGGGTATTAAAGGATGAATTCAGTTTCCCGTTTGAGCAAATTGATGGACACGACGAAGTTATGCCGAGTTATAGTATTTTAAAAGAGTGGAAAGAAAGAAGTGTGCAGCAAAGAATAAGAGATGATAAAAAACTGGCAAAAGCTCTAATGAAATTACGATGGGAACTTCAAGATGATGGGAATATAGAACTTAGATTTAAGTACGTCAGTGACGGTAAAATTGATGGATATAATTTGAAAAAGGAATCCTATCTAACCTATAAAAAAATATGCTGGGAAAAAGGCTTGATCAGCCATGATGATGTTTTATTTTTAAGTTATGAAATACTCCGCAAACAACCCAGGATACTGGAATTTTTGCGTGCTAAATTTCCTTATATACTAGTTGATGAGTTTCAGGATACCAGTCCAATCCAGTCTAAGATTATTACAATGATTGCTGCTAAGGAAGTAATAGTGGGTGTTATAGGTGATGTGTGCCAATCAATTTATAAATTTCAAGGTGCTGATGTTCAAAAATTTATTAGCTTTACTCTACCTGAGATGAAGTTGCTTATGATTGAAAATAATCATAGAAGTACCCAACAGATTATTGATGTGTTAAATGATGTAAGAAATGAAGCGGAATTTATACAAAATAGTCCTAAAAACAAACAAGGAAGTAAACCTGTTATATTGGTTGGTAGTTTTTTTGAAGCATATAAACAAGCAAATCAACTTTGTAATTGCCAACCTATTTGTACGCTAACCTTTAGAAATGATATGTCAAATATAATGAAATATGGCTTTGAAGATTATTTTTCAGATGATGTTTCAAATGAGCTAATCTTTTCAGACGGTGACCGAGGGAAAATGATTTTCTTTGTTATAACGGCGCTTGAATATTGTCGGCAAAATAAGATTAAAGATGCCTTAAAATTTGTACGAAAAGCGTATAGAAAAGACGCAGAATTTGATGATAAAAAGGCGTTGCTGAATATAAAACGCCTAATGTGTGATTATGATAAATTTGGAGACCTGTGTATTAAGGATTTTTATAATAATTATTTGTTCAACTTTAATGGAACTAAAGGAAAGATATCTTCTGGAAAAGCTAGTGAATATTATACTGAGTTAAAATATAGCAAAGTTGCAGTTGCAATAAATATAGCAGATGATAATAGTATGAACAGAACGATCCATAAAGCCAAAGGAGATCAGTTTGACAATGTACTTTTAATTCTTCAACCAAAAGAGAACTATGAAGAGAATGAAGAATTAGGATTCCTATTAAATTCGGATATGTCCAAAGAAGAGCATAGAGTATATTATGTAGCATTGAGTAGAGCAAGAAATAAGCTTTTTATCAACGTACCTCAATTATCGCAAGAAAATATAAGTAAACTTTCTAAGTTTGATCTGATTCATCTTACACCATGTTAATATTGAGGGAAAACAATGAATTCCTGTTAAATCCTGTGTGGATTAGGCAGGGATTTATTGTTTTTATGACCTATTAGCTTGCCGGCAGCAAGGGAGACGCGAACTGCGCGGCAAATACGCCACCCCGCCGCCGATCGAACTATTTTATCACACCGGTCAAGGCGTGCCTGCTCCGCTTTGCTATGCCCCTGCGGGTGACAC
>JAEZUI010000148.1 GCA_023421115.1 Bacillota bacterium
GCAATAATCGGTCTGCTTTTGTTTACAGCCTGTGATGAGGGGACAAATATGATGGTAATAAAACAGCATTAATAACTCCTGCACAGACTCAGGATAACATAGTAAATCTTAGCAACATGAATATTTCCAGCATTAAAATAAAGGAATTAAATACAGAACAGGATTCAATTCTAATTAAAGATGGCATAATCCGGGAGTTTCGTGACTTTCTTAGCGGAATGAAGTTTACAAAAACAGATCAACCATTGATTTCAAATTATGTAGCGGAAATTTTTGATGGTGGGGAACCGGTTTTAAAAATAAGTTTTTATGGAAATGTGGTTTCTTTTAATGAGAAAGTGATGATTGGAAATACAGTTTTGGAAAGAGGAGATTATGAGCTGGAAAATTGGATATCTAATAATATTAAACACTTTTATGAAGGTAAGGTTTTAGAACCTCAATATATTGAACTTCCTGCAAATATTTATTTGCCCGAAGCCGAGTTTGAATTGGAGATGGTTGACAGGGGAAGTACAAAGGTCAATCAGCAGGAAGTATATTCACAATTATATGAACTTGTGACAAAGAGCTTCTGCAACAATAAGTTTGAAATTGTGGAGTACAAAAGAGTAGATGATTATGAATTAATGGTGGAGAAAAAGCAAATTGCTAGGGAAAATACAAGGGCAATAATAATTCAAAACATAGGTGGTTATGGCAGTTACATGAAAGTGGATTCGGATAATGATTATGATGAATGGATTTCTGCCTCAAATATTGTATTGTCTGAGCATACAGAAAAGCCGGGAATTTATCAGATGTATTTAGACAGTTCGATAATTGATATCAAAGCTGACAGTGAATTTGTCAGAAGTTTTAATAATTTTTTTGATGCAAATGCAAAAGAATCAAAGAATTTGACTCCTGATAAAATTGAAGCATTGTTCAATGAAAGGACATCTTATTATATGGATTATATCTGCAAAAACCTTGGTATTGAAAGCTGGCGTTGGAGAGAAGCTAATAGATTAGAAAAACATAAGAAGAGTTTGAATAGTGGGGAAGAACCGTACACTGTTTTGGAATTTTGTAATGATATTAACTTAAGGCTTTTATTCTTTAAAGAAGACAAGTTTATTGATTATATAGATTATGGACATAGAAATGCCGGAACTGAGTACCGTTTGGAAAAGGTCGGAGATAAAATATTTATTGTGGGAAGAAGATGTAGAAATCATGGGACTGGTGTAGATAGTAATTTTGAGGAATGGTATATATTGAGTGATGATGGCAAAAAACTTGTTATCAGTTTCCCGTATTCTGATTTTATTCAGTCTCATAATGGAGGATATCACTTGACTGCAAAT
Organism: Bacillota bacterium; assembly: GCA_023421115.1. Classification (GTDB taxonomy): domain Bacteria; phylum Bacillota; class Clostridia; order Acetivibrionales; family Acetivibrionaceae; genus Acetivibrio. The sequence continues at coordinate 1,350 of JAEZUI010000148.1, forward strand.
AGCATTAAATTAAACACCGGTGAAGATATGAGTATCGTAGTAGACTATAATGTCAGAAAGTTTTACATAATGGATATCGATATTGCCGATGAGTATGGACAGGTAACAATAGAGGGAACAAAGAGGGTTGTATTCAAATGGAATGATGAGAAGTCTGCCTTTGTATCCGAATACGGTCAAAATGATATGGGTATGGTTGAAATTCCTCCTGAAAGTGATGATATAAATAAGAAATGTACCGAGCTGCTAAAAAATAAATATCAGCAAATAATTAAAATTATGTCATCATTAAATGAACATACGAATAAATCTGATATGGAATATATGAGTGTAAAAAATCATATGGAATATGTGAAGAATTCTCTTAGACATTTTCTATCCGATTGTGAGGATTGTGATGAAAAGACAGTATTGCTTGAAATGTTAAAGGAAAAATAATAGGTTTTATAAAGCCCTAAGATGCAATCTAAGCTCTTAGGGCTGTTGTTTTTTTCATTATTCCTGACCCTAAAATTCTGTTATCATACCTAAAAGATACATTCTCATATATGCAAAGTCAATTGAGTTGAACAAGCCGTTCCTGTCAACATCTGCCGCCTGTTCTCCATACTCATAGGGAAAATATGTACGCATTCCAAGTAGACTCTGTCTCATATATGCAAAGTCAAGGGCATTTATAGCTCCATTTCCGTCTACATCGCCTAAAATATAGGGTGGTTTAGAAATTGAGTCTGCTTCTGAATCTATTGTGAACGCTTTTGGAGAGGCAGACACAAGTTTACCGTCAGAGAAAGTGACTAGCTTAGTGGCATTGCTTGCATTATATACCACATAAGTCTTTTTTGAGTCCTTTGTAAATATGGAGTACAAAGGCGTATTGGCGGTAACGCTAAAATCTGGCAAACCTATATTGTCAAGATTATATATCCAGTGATAAGTATGGGCTTTACTTTCGCCTGCTTCGGGTACTATTCTGTCGTTCCACTTAGCCTTTGCGGCGGCAGGATCATACAGTGCATAGTACATGTATTGAATATCCTGCCAATTTGGAGGTTCGTTTGTCCCACACTCTTTTAGCATTTCATCATAGTTTTGTTTTACATAGGATGGGTTTTTGCCAAGATAAAGGGAGGCTGCATTCATTGGAAGAAAATTAATCCCATGCACTTCTGAGTTTGTGCCCGACCACCAAATTTCATGGCTGTGTTTTGCACCCCATACCATAGAAGCATAGTTGAGGGGATATGTCGAAGGAAATATATCATTATCTATATCAAACCAGTAGTTATTGATAGCTTCTATTTCTGTTGTATAAAGATAAATCCCCAAGTCTCTAATTGTTTTATTGCCTGTCGCTTCTCCCCATAGTATTATTGCCTGCCAGGCATTAACAGCTTCGGAAGAGGACTCATGGTTGTTGCCATCACCAAAGCCTGCATTACCTGATGCCCAGGAGTGACCTTCATACGGGTCAAAGTTTCTCAAGAATGGAAATCTTGTATCTGTCCTATCCCAGTTTGCAATATCCTTAATAACAGTTTCCACCATTGCACCCCAATGGTCGGAAGATGCCCAAGCGGGATCTCTCAAGGCAATTTGTGCAGCGGCATGAATAAAATATCCATAATGAAAATGGTGGTCGTTTAGTGTTTCATCGCTACCATAACTAGCGGGATATCCTATCAGAGTGCCCCAGTTTTTATCATAATAGAACAGATTGGAGGCTTCACCAGAACCTGCCACAAACCAGCTTTCAAGAGTTGTTTTCATTATATCGGTGAACTTCGAAGCTGCGGTAGAATTCTGTACCTGATCAGCAATAGGAAGCGCATTTGACAATTTGCCGAGGAATTTACCTGTCCAATATGTATCGTTTGCATCACTTACAGGGTTAGCTGCTAGTTCATTTATATAGCTGTTTAAAGTTGCTTTATCGTAGGAACCCTTATCTGGCAATGAGGGGAGAATACCCTGATACTTGTAAGCTGTTTTGAAGGATGTGCCTGATATAGTCTTCATTAATCCTCTTACAGTAGAATAACTATAGGGAAGCGGTGATATTGAGGAGTTGTTTTTCCATTGATGAGGATAAAGAGCAAGTATTGTGTCTTTGTTTGAACCTTCCTTTGTTTCAGTGGTAATTATGTAGTCAGTAGTTAAGGTGCTGTCATTTTCATTGTAATTCCAACTGACTTTAGTGTCTGTTACAAAGGCAAATGCCCGGGCTTGATAGTATCTAAAAGTGGACTCGGAATTATCGGGTAAAACTGCTACAACAAAGTAATTTTTACCGGAAGGCAGGTTGCATGTGAGCGTATTAGTTCCTAGACCGCTCCAGGTTGAACCTGTAGGGCCAAATAAGCCGTAGTTTGTTCCGTTTAAGGTCAAGCCGAGGAAGGAGGTGTAAGCATCACCGTAAAACACATTAGCGTTTGACGACAGAGTAACTTTAGGATTACCTCCCGTATAGGTAAAATAGGCGTAAGGACTTCCTTTAACCAAAGTTGATTTAAAACCGTTTGTTCCTGTAGACATTATCACATCAACAGCGAAATCGGATATCTTGTCTCCTCTCGCATCAGGAAAAGTCTCTGCTGCGGAGTGACCTAAAGTAATATCACAACTATGTCCAGCCCAAAATGCTATATTATTGCCTCCGAGATTAGGCTTGCCCAGTTCAAGTCCCTCAGCTTTAAATCTGAAAGAAAAGGGATGAGCAAATAAATTAAGTGAATACTTATACCAAAGTATAGAGCTTTCCCAACTGCTAGTGGGAATTGCACCTTTAAGGTTGTCTGTTTTGTAAATGGTGGACTGTGGACCTATAGATCCAGCAGGTAAAACATCGGTATAATTTCCGTTGCCCATTACATATATGGCAGCATTACAAGGCATAACCGACATGTACAATAAAACAATTAATGATATAATGGATAAGTAAAATTTCGTTTTTGACATTTTAAGTCTCCCTCAAAAAAATAATTAATATCTTATTAATTTTAGGGAGTTATGTTTTTATCATTAAAAAATTATATGCATCTATCTATTGAGCAAAGAACACTTAACAAAAATATCAACATGAAACATAGTAAGTCTTAGAAATTAATTTATGTTCTGAGGTAATAGAATTTCAAAATTATAAAACAATAAATTACTACTCCCTATTATTTACTTATAATTATAGTACATCTTTATGCAAGGAACAACCGAGAAAAAATGTTTCCTAAGAAAAGTACATTGATTTTATCATAAGTATATCAGTTGGAAGTCATGGGGATTATGACAAGAAAAAAGGTGTTGTATATTATTCAACAGACGGAATAAAATGGACCAGAAAAACACTTGATTCCAGTGCTTTAAATACGGTTTTATGGACAGGAAAATCTTTTATTGCTGCTGGAAATGCTGGGACTATTATGGAATCTGCAGATGGAATCAAGTGGAGTACTCACAAGACCAATACAAAAGAAGACTTTGCTATAATGTCTGTTGGTAAAGATGGACTTGTTGCAATTGGAAAAGAAGGAAACATATTTACCTTAAACCGAAAAGTTGATTTTGACAAGATATCCAAACTCTCTCCAAATGCAGCTAAAGAAGCTCTTGTACCCGATGAAGTACTTGAATGGAACGTAATAGATATGGAAACTGAAAATGAGTTACTAAAGGTTATATGGACAGGTAAAGTGTTTGTTGCAGTGGGTGAAAATGGTGTAATTGCATTTTCGGAGGATGGTCAAACCTGGGATAAACGGTCTATTGATGGAATGGGTAAAATAACCGGTGTTACTTATAACGATAAAAAATACGTTGTTTTTGGTAAAGCTCAAAATGATGAGGCAGTAATTGCGGCCTCATCATCAGACGGTATAAAGTGGGAACAAAATACTATGAAAAATTTCTGCTACAATACCGGAAATATTATTTGGAACGGTAAAATGTTTGTTGCTGTCGGAGGGTCACCAATTCAGGTTTACTCTTCAGAGGATGGTGAAGTCTGGAATGAGTTCTTGACACAATACCTTGCAGATTATAACAAAACCGTTGTATGGGATGGAAATCGATTTATTACATTAGGCGGAGGTCTTGCAAACATTTCACATGTTTCACATGACGGGATCAACTGGGAAGAAAACGATATTTGGCTTCCTTATGGATACGTTCAGGAATTAAATTATCTGAACAGTAACTTGATTGCATCAGGTCAGGGGAGAATAGCAACTTCAAAGGACGGCAGTAAATGGACTTTCGGCAACTGTCCAACAGCTTCTTTAATAAAAGACATGATCTATGACGGGAAAAGATATTTAGCCTTTACTGCCGGAGACAGAATACTACAATCTGAAAACCTTAAGGATTGGGAATTTAAATACTCAAGAACACATTTTAATTTTAATTCTGTTTGCTGGAATGGAAATGCTTATGTAGGAGTAGGAAAAGGAAAAATTGCTATTGCATATCCAAAAGCTTTTCCAAGAGTGATTATTGGCAACAAACCTCTAATATTTGATACTGCACCTGTAATTGTGAATAATAGAGTGCTAGCTCCTATGAGAACGATTTTTGATCAAATGGGAGCAAAGATTGAATGGGATGATTCTAAAAAGCAAGTTACTGCAGTAAAAGGCAACAAGACTGTTAAACTTAGAATTGGTGACCCTATAGCCAATATAAACGACTCGGAATTTATGCTCGATTCTCCTGCAATAATTGTAAATGGGAGAACAATGATACCTATCAGATTTATATGTGCAAGCTTAGATGCAGATGTTGAGTGGAGTGATAAAGATAAAACAGTCAACATTTTTGATTTGAATAAATGATTGGACTCTTCTAACTGAAGTGAAAGAATCAAAAGCGAAGGGGCAGAGATGACCTGGAGCTTTTATTTTTGTTGAACAACTGTAATGACGATCAATGGATATAATGATTAATAAAGTGAGTATTTTAAATTAATTAATTCAATAGTATAGGAATTTGCATTTTGAAAGTTCGCCCAAAGGGCGATAAGTTCATTAGTAAAAAAATACTATTTTAAGTAAAAATTGAACTTTCTATTTTTTTGTTACTATAGTAGAATTAAACAAAAACTAAAAAAGGGGGACATAAACTAATGAAGAAAATTGTAGCATATTTACTTGTCGTTTCTATGATGTTTTGTATTACAACTTCAAATGCTTTAGCTTGCAGCAAAAATGGTAATGTAAAGGAAAAGAAAGAGGATATCAAGCATAAAACTTCACACATCAGTCATAGGACAATAACAGACTTAAATAATTACATGAAGGCATTGGAAAAGAACAGAAATTTTCATGGAAGTGTCCTAGTCGAAAAAGATGGAAAAGTAATTTTGAGAAAAGGTTATGGAATGGCTGATTATGAGAATGGAGTTCGTAATACAGTAAATACAAGGTTTCCAGTAGGATCAATAACAAAGCAGATTGTTGCAATGGCTATAATGCAGCTTCAAGAGAAAGGCAAACTTAATGTAAATGATAGTTTATCTAAATATATAGCTGACTTTCCAAGAGGGGATGAAATAACACTCCATCAATTGCTGACTCACACATCAGGGATAAAAGGGTATTACAGTTATGATATGGAACTGACAGATAGAATTAAAGCTTTAGAAGAAAGGACACCTTTAAATATAATTAATATCATAAAGGAAGAGAATTTGGTAAACAACCCGGGAGAAGTATGGGAATACTCAAATTCAGGATATCTGATTCTTGGTTACATAGTAGAGAAGGTATCAGGAAAAACATTGGAAGACTATCTTACCCAAAATATATTCAAGCCCTTAAAAATGTCCCATACTACAGCTTCATTCAGGGATGGGAAAAGGATGTATAATGCAGGAGGTTACATGGGCTTTTTAGAAAATATTAAATATGATTCTGAAGATTATAACCTGTTGAATCTTGCTTTTGGAGCAGGTTATATTACATCCACTGTGGAAGATATGCATAAATGGTCAAAAGCCTTTGATAATAGTAAAATTGCAAAAAGAAAAACCATTGATACAATATTTAAAGGGTATGCAAATGTTGATGGGGCCGATTATGGCTATGGATGGTTTATTGAGGAAGGAGAATTCGGAAGGGAATATTCTCATGCCGGTTCATGTGAGGGTTTTAATTCGATTATTTCAATTAAGCCTGATAATAAAGCAACTGTCATTATATTGACAAATAAAGCTCCAACTGGACAGAATATCAATGAAATAAAAAATAACATTTACAACATAATTGAAGGAACAAAAGTTGATATCCCACAGGAGAAGAAAGAGATAGCTATGAATTCTGCCCAATTGGAAAAATATATAGGGGTATATGAATATGTTGATTATCCTGATGTAAAACTTGTAATAGAAAAGGCTGATGGCATGCTTATTGCACAACTGACAGGACAGGGGCAATTTACTGTTTATCCCCAATCAGAAACACAATTTTTTACCAAGATTGTGGAAGCTGATTTGAATTTTGAGATGGGTGAGGACGGTTCAATAAATGGAGCTGAGATAAATCAAAGCGGTCAGCAATTTAGATTTAGAAAGGTGAATTAGAGAGTATTTCCAGTAGAATTCCGGCTAGATATAATTGCTTCCGGCTTGCATATGTTAGCTAAAAATATTTTTGATGGTACCTGCCTTTACAGGTTGTGGTTTGAAAGATAGCGTTGTTACAGGAGAAAACTCAACTATGTAAGGAACAACCAAGAAATTAATGTTTCCAAAGAAAAGCATATTGATTTTAAGAAAAATCAACCTGATTAATTGTAGAAAACACAAGGGCTTCAAAACCCTAATGTAAAAGTACGACCTATAAATAGTGCAAGTGCATATTATGGAAAGAACATTGCGAAGAGCCTTAGAGAATGTAGGCAAAGCGGGGGATAAGTCGAATCACCTGTTTGAGCGAAGCGAGTTTGATTCGACCCGTAGCGAGCCATACATTCTCTTTGGCTTGTAGCTTAGTTCTTGTAATAATATGCACTTGCACGGCGGCGAGTACCCAACATCCCCACAAATCCCTTCTAAAACCTAATTTCAAACAATCTACTACATGGTTCTAAACGGGGCATTAGCTCCCTTTATTCAGCTTAAGGAATAATATTTTTATGCTTCTTCGTGCTCTGCAGACTTACTATTAGATCTTTTTTATAAGTGCTTCAAATTTGTCTTTAAATTGGCCATTTAAGTCATACTGAATACCAACTTCTGAGGCAATAACTGCATCCCTATTCATGCCTGCTCTATCAAGAGAGTTGGCTAGATTATACCAGTTTTGCGGTGAATTAGGCTGCCTTTTGACTTTCTTCAAATAGTAAGGAACAACACTTTCTGAATAATATGTACTTGTATCCCTTGCTGATTCAAGCTTTGAACCGTTCCACTGAAGTAATTGAATATTATAGGCATCGTCCTCCTCCTTGTTCCATATAGCAAGGTTTGCTTTAGTAGCATTTCTGCTATTGCCGGGAACTTTTAGGACTTCGAGCCTGTTATAACCTATATTGAAAAGCTCATTAAAATTGTCTTTGTCAAAGGAATAACCTCGTAAGACAGGGGTGTTGCCTTGAGCTTTTAAAGCTATTATAAGCTGTTTTTTACCTTCGCCGACTAAATCTACAACTTCTCTGTAATGAACGCTTTCATATCCTAAGTTAGCAATTTCGGCAGCTTTATACCAATTGTCGTTTGCTTTCTTTAAAATAATGGTTTTGATCTCATCAGTATGTCTGAAGGTTACAATTAATTCATCATGTAAATCGCCGTCTAAATCTCCATAACTGATGCTATCAGAATTTGACGGATATTGTGGTGTCAGTATATTGCTGCCTTCAGGCACAAACCTTTGAGCAATTTCGTAAAAGTTATCACGAGGCTGCCGGGGTAATATTGTTGATAGCTGTCTGTTTAGCCCCTTAAAAAGCCTTTCCAACGGGTTTACACTAAAAGGCATAAAAACAGGTACTCTTATATTTGGTCTTGTCGGCAGATTTTGACCTATAGTTTTTTGTTCTCTATTTTTCTGGGATAATATTATTTTACCGACTAGAGCCACTCCGATTATAGGAAGCGGAAACATAGCTTTTGTCTCCTTTTTGAAAAGATATTCTGTGACATTATATGAACACATATATAAATGTGTGTTAATACTAAACAAAAAATTGCATAAGTCCATAAACTGCTATTGTACTTTGAAAATATGTTTGATATAGTATTATTATCTAAAAGGCATATCTTGTTATTTAAAGTTCTAAAAATAAATACGGGGGTTTTTACTTATGAAAAAAGGCATTGTAAGAAGAATATCGCTGTCGCTTCTAATTGGTATGACTGTAATATCATTGTTTGCATGTGGTTCAAATAACGGTACCCTTATAACTCCAGATCAAAATTCGCCTACGGCTACTCCTAGTCCGGCAGCTGTAGAAACAAGTGATGCAAATCTTGTAGTTGAAAGCACACCAACTAGCACTCCGGAACTTCCGAATGTTAACCAAAAGAGGGTTAAGGCTAAAGGCTTATATTTAACTGCTTCGTCAGCGGGTGCAAGGCTTGATCACTATATTGAACTTGCTAACACCACAGAGATAAACAGTTATGTTATAGATGTAAAAAATGACTATGGCATTGTCAGCTTTGATTCCGAGGTTCCTTTAGCATCAGAGATCGGTGCGGTTGAAAAGTTGTATAATGTTGAAAATACTATAAAGAAACTGCACGACAATAATATTTATGCCATTGCAAGGATAGTGTGCTTCAAAGATCCGATACTGGCAAAAAATAAACCGGAAATGGCTATAAAGAATCCTGAAGGCGGACTTTATGTTCACAATAAGATGAATTGGGTAAATCCTTATAGCAAGGAGGCATGGCAGTATAATATAGACTTAGCAAAGGAAGCTCTAGCAAAGGGTTTTGATGAAGTGCAGTTTGACTATATAAGATTCCCGGATGGTAGAAAAAGTCAAATGGTTTTTGACGGTAAAGATGACAGAGAATTGTATGAAGTTGTAAATGATTTTCTGGCTTATGCAAGACAAGAACTTCCAAATGCAATACTCTCCGGGGATGTTTTTGCGATTATTTTAGAGAGCCCTGGGGATACTGAGGGAATAGGACAGTATTTTGAGTATGTTGGCGAAAACCTTGATTACTTGTGTCCAATGGCTTATCCTTCTCACTATGCAAATGGTCAGATTATAAACAATGTTAAGTTCCCAAAACCTGACTTGGATCCTTATGGCGTTATCAAGAATACACTTCTCAAGGCTAAGGCAAGGTATGAGAAAGTAGAGGGGCACAAACCGATATTGAGAACATATTTGCAGGACTTTTCTGCAACATGGATTGGAGCAGGGAATTGGCAGTATTATGAGGATGCGCAGGTTAGGCAGCAAATCCAGGCTGTATATGATGCCGGATATGAAGAGTGGTTCTTGTGGGATCCGATGAACAATTATAGAGAAGGAGCCTTTATAAAAGAATAGTAATTAGTTAAAGTTTGAAGTTTGTACAGTTTACAAAAGAGGTATGATTGAAAAGCCGCCCTAGGGCGGCTTTTGTTTGTATACCGGCCTAATAAGTTGATTCCAAAAGCAACAGGTCAATTGCCATTAAAAAAATTTGATTTTATGGGCTTTATTTTTTTTGTTCTTTCAAATATAATAAAATTCCTATCAATAAAGGGAGGTACATAAAATATGGCTGCGGAAAAGCACCCGTCATATAAAGAAGAGTTGGAAAGGTGCAATTACACACTCGGTTATGTTGAAAGAAGCTTAGAGAGTACTATTAAAAGAAAAGAAAAGCTTGATAACGACATTGATAACGTATCAAAACACTTTACTTCAGAAAATAGCCAGAGCTTTATAGATATGATGATTAATACCACAATCAGAGATAGCCTTGCGCTTCGGCTCAGAAATCTTTTTGTGGCACGAAGCAAGCCTTATTTTGCGCGTATAGATTTTAGTGAGAAGGACAGCAATAAAAAGGAAAACCTATATATAGGCAAAATGTCTTTGATGAGAGATGAAGATCAGGAGGTAATAATTGTTGACTGGCGTGCACCTATAGCAAACTTGTATTATGAGGGGCGAATAGGGGAAGCTGATTATTGGTGTCCTGGTGGCAATATAAAAGGAGAACTTACGTTAAAGAGGCAATTTGCCATTAACGAGGGTATTTTACAGGAGATTTTTGATATTGACATAACCACAAATGACGAGTTTTTGCAGACCTATTTAGGTGCAAACAGCGACAACAGGCTCAAGGAAATAGTATCTACAATACAAGTTGAGCAGAATAGAATAATCAGGGCTGATATGTGGAAGCCATTGATAGTACAAGGAGCTGCAGGAAGCGGTAAGACCACCATTGCACTTCACAGGATTGCATATCTTGTCTATACCTTTGAAAAATCCTTTGAACCTGAAAACTTCATGATTATTGCACCGAACAAGCTCTTTTTGAATTATATCTCTGAAGTACTGCCGGAATTAGGTGTAGAGAGGGTTAAACAAACTACTTTTGAAGAATTTGCAATGGAACTGATAGGTAAAAAGTTTAAGCTTAAAGACCCTTTTGAGAAGCTGACCAAGTTTGTAAACCACAATGCGACAAGGGAAGAAATAGAGGCAAACAATATCTTGAAGAATTGTTCGCAGTTTAAAGCATCCATGTTGTTTAGAGAAGTGATGGATGAATATGTGAAATACATTGAAAGTTCCTTTATTCCAAAAGAGCATTTTAAGATTGCAAATATGGTAGTATTTAAGTACGCAGAAATAAATGACCTATTCTTAAAGCAGTACAAGAATTGGCCTATAGTACAACGGATTGACGAAATTAAAAAGTATCTTTCAAACAGGTTAAAGCAGAAAAAAGATATTATAATACATAATCTAAATGAGCAGTGTGATAATGAAATTATGCACTTAAAAACTACTATGGAAGAAAGCCCTGAGAGGCAGAAATTAATAATTGCAGCAATAGACAAAAGAGATGCTGTAATTGGCAAAATTGAGAGCTATGCCAAAAGTGCTGTTAAGGAATACATAAAGAAAATATCAAAGTTTAGTCCTTATAAGTACTATTGCGATCTTATAAATAATGAAGAGTTGTTTAATAAGCTCCTTGAAGGTAAGAGTGATAAAGACTTGATTGATTATACCAGAAACCATACTAGGGATACGCTTAAATCCGGTTATTTGGAGATTGAGGATATTGCTCCGATAATTTACTTAAAGTATCTTATACATGGAATGGATGAGAAAATACCTGTTAAGCATATTGTTATAGATGAGGGTCAGGACTTCAGCGCCTTTCAATTTTATGTACTTAAAAAAATTGTAAAAGACAGTTCGTTTACCATATTAGGCGACCTATGCCAGAGTATTCATTCCTATAGAGGTATAAGAACTTGGCAGGATGTTGTAGACGATGTTTTTGAGGGCCAAAAATGTGGTTTCCTTACCTTAGAGGAGAGCTACAGAACAACGGTGGAAATAATGAGTGGGGCAAATACTGTTATAGACAAAATTAAAGACCTTGATTTGGTACTTGCAAAACCTGTAATAAGGCATGGAGATAAAGTTGAGGTAATAGAAAAGCAAAACTTAAATCAGATTGCAGAAGATATAAGTGCAAGGATAAAACAGTACAGGAGTGAGAATTTTAAAACTTCTGCCATAGTATTAAAGACTGTAGAAGAGTGCCAAAAGATGTATAAACTTTTAAAAGGCAAGATAGATGATTTGAATGTAATAACGGGTAAAGAAGAAGAGTACAAAAATAGCACGCTTATTGTTCCTTCTTATCTTACAAAAGGCTTGGAATTTGATGTTGTAATGATAGCAGATGCTGGTATTGATGTTTATAAGGAAGATGAGCTCGATATAAAACTCTTATATGTATCAATGACTAGGGCATTGCACAAGTTATGTATATATTACCATGGGGAAAAATCGCTGCTGCTCAATAAGATTTGAAGAATTTAAAACTATAGCATCTGAGGATTATTTATTGTATAATTAGATGTGTGAAGTTTGTATCTATTTATATTTCAACATTTTGTAACTAATATCATTAAGTAAATATATTCTATGGAAGGAAGGAACCAATAGATGAGTATCAAGGAGAGGTTGTTTAGCCCAAAGAAGGTATGGTGCATTGTGACGATAGCAGTTTTAATTTTCGGATTTATGTCTAGTTCGTTTACATATGCGGTGGATCCAATGAAGGTAAGTTTGGCAGTATTAAAAGGAGAAAAAGGAGCTACCATTACAGTGCCTTTGACAGTAAAAAATGTTCCTGTATCAGGTATTTATACATGTAGCTTTCGAGTTAATTATGACCCTAAAATATTTAGCTCAGTAAGCATTACACCTGGAGATCTGATAATCAACTCAAATGATTTTAACTCCAATGTAAACAGTACGACAGGTTTTGTAGCAATGACTTTTGAGTCGCCGGCTGACAGAAGCAGGATTATAAAAGGTGATGGTACGTTGGCATACATTAAATTGACTATTATGAGCAATGCGAGTGATGGTATAACTATACTTTCTCATAATTTTTCAAAATCTTCAGTATATGCTACCGGAACTGATGAAATTACAGGAATTGCTTATAATGGTGGTGCAGTAGCTGTTGGAAGTGCCACAATACCCTCAGTAATACCAACTGCGACACCTACGGCGACACCTACAGCTACGCCAACTGCGATACGTACAGCTACACCCACATCAACATATACTGTTACTTCAAACCCACGACCAACAACCACATCAAACACAACAAATAGTGGAATGCCAACAATACCGGCAGTTCAAGTGACACCGAACAAACCTGCAATTACTCCACCAACCGGAGGATTTCAGATACCAAAAGATATAACGACACACTGGGCAAAATTATACGTTCTCAGGCTGATGAATATGGGAGTTATTCAAGGATATCCCGACGGTAATATAAAGCCCGATAATAACATTACAAGGGCGGAAGCTGTAACGGCACTTATGAAATCAATAGGATATGGTTTGGCGCCAAATCCGGAATTTACCTTTGATGATAAAAATGAAATACCAAATTGGGTAAAAGGATTTCTAAAAACTGCCTTAGATATCAAGGTAGTTGGCGGATATGAGGACAATACCTTTAGGGCTTCAAGAAATGTTACCCGACAGGAAGTTGTTATAATGCTTATGAAGACTTTCCGCTTCGAACCTTCAGAGACCTCTAAGATTGCTCTTGCCGATGAAGGGAGTATTGCTCCCTGGTCTAAGAAATATGTCAATACGGCATGTAATTTGGAAATAGTAAAAGGTTATAGCGACAATACTTTCATGCCAAATAAGAATGTTACAAGGGCCGAGCTTTTTACAATGATTGCAAAGTGCCTTGAGTATTTAGAGAAACAATAATCGATAATGGTAAACCGCCTGTAAGATTTGAGTTTTAAATCTTACAGGCGGTTTTTTGTTTGTATTGATAAGCAAGATATACACCAAAACTTTTTGTGTAATTGTATATAATAACCAAAAGTATTCTGTTTTTATGTTGAAATTTCGGAGTATCTGATATTTACTTCATAAAACTTATTTGATAAAATTATTCACTAATAACCAAAATGATGGTTTTATTATTAATTATTGGGGGATGGCAAAATGAATAGAAGTAAGAGAATAATTGCGTTTATCATTTCATGGACATTCTTTGCTCAAATTCTGACTACAAGTGTTTTGGCTGACACAAATTTCAAATCATTTGAAGCGACACAGGGTTTGGAAGATAAACTGCCTATTGGCGATGTTGATGGAAACGGTACAGTAAACAGTCTTGATTTTGCGAATATGAGGAAGTATCTGTTGGGAATGATAGATGATTTCATGTCCGAGGAAGACCTTTGGGTTTCTGATGTTAATGGTGATGACACCTTTAATAGCATTGACTTTGCTTTTATGAGGCAGTTTTTGCTAGGTATGATTAAAGAGTTTCCAAAGCAAAAGTTAATTGAAAACCCAACACCAACGCCTGAGCCAACTCATACATATCTTAAACCAGATTATAAAGTTGAGAAAATAGAAATAAATCAGATTAGGATTAAAAATAGTATTAGTTTTAAGGTTAGTGTGACAATTAAGAATATAGGTGCAGATATGTTGGATTATGCACCTTTGACGACCCGATGGGGTATTTATGAGTTGGATAATACTCCGGTTTCTGGAATAGCATTGCCTTCAGACCAACAATTAGTAATGTTATCTAAAAATGAACAAGTTGTTTCCTACCTTATTATAGACAGTTTTAAGAAAGGAAAGTATAAAATTACTATAGATGTTGACAAAAGAAATGAAGTTAATGAGCTTGATGAGACAAATAATTCTTTAAGTGAAGTTTTTTATGTGGAGGACGATGGTAATACTGAGGAGTCTGCAACTCCAATAGAATTAGGGGTAAAAAACAGTGGTAAAATTGATTGTGAAGATGATGTTGATTATTTTAAGTTTACAACAAAAGAAGCAGGATTATATTTGCTGGAAGGTATTGAGGATAGCGATGTGTTTCTGATTCTTTATAAAGAGAATGAAGAGTGGCCGATAGACTTTTGTCTATATGGGGATAAGTTTTCGATACCTCGAGAAGGATTTGAATTAGCTGCGGACACGACCTATTATCTAAAGGTTTGTAACAACAATTCTAATATGCTTGATACTTATGAGTTTTGTATATCAAAAAAAACTGATGATTATCCTGATGTTTTTGAGTTGGCAAAAACTGTGAAAATAGAAGAAAGTATTTCAGGTTCAATAGACTATACTGGAGATATTGATTTCTTTTGTTTTACAATAAAAGAGGATGGAGTATACAATTTTAACACATACTCTTCTTTAGGGTATCCTCAGGTTTATCTCAAAGATGAAAATAAAAATGACATTCTCGGTGTTGATGTTGTTGAAAATAGATATGTCAAGCTTATTGCCAATAAAAAGTATTACTTATATGTAAAAAGTTATGATGATAGAAGTTTTCCGGACTATGATATCAAGGTGTTATTAGATACTTCTATGAATGACCATAATGATTTTATTGATCTTGCTGAACAGCTGAATGAAAATGTGGAAGCTATAGGATATATGGAAGTCATATTTGACACTGATTATTTTAAGTTTACTCCTGAAATGACTGCTGAATATGAAGTTTTTTGTGAAAGTAACTCATCGATAGAATTATACTTGTATGATAGTTCGGGAAGTGAAATAAATAGAGGAGATTCAGTCAATCCATATTATTATACAAGCGTATTGGAGAAAGGAAGTACCTACTACGTTAAATTGTGTGATAATTCTTATGATTCAACGGGTTCTTATAAGATAAGGGTGAAGCTTTTAGCGGATGATTATGGAAACACTATTGAAAGGTCAACTATTGTGGGATATGATGAGGTGATTGTTGGGGAAATTGAATATATTGGAGATTCCGATTGGTTTTCCTTTACACCATCCAAAAGTTCGAATTATGGAATGATTTTAAGCGGTTTGGATGGTATCGTATGCCCAAATGTGTATGATTATGAAGGGAAAAGCCTGTATAATGATACGATTAATGAGATGAGTTCAAACATATATACAGGACTGTTTTTAGAAGAGTATAGAACTTACTATTTTAGCATTGAGAATAAAAATGATCTTGGCGTATACAGCTTTAAAATATCGGAAGTTGGGGATGACCATGGAAACAATTTTGAAACATCAACAAATTTAAGCATGGGTGATGAAGTTGCTGGCAGAATAAATTATGAATGTGACGAGGATTTCTTTAGTATAAAGCTTTCAAAATCAGATATATACAGAATTGAGACTACAGGTAATACAGATACTGAAGCTTATATATATGATGAAAATGGTAATGAACTTTTTTATGATAATACAAGTGGTGAAGACCAGAATTTTAGAATTGACCAAAGTATGGAGGGTGGTCAAACTTACTATATAAAAGTCAAGCAAAATACGCCTGAAGGCACTGGCGATTATAGTATAAGATTTATCCCTTTGTATGATGATTTTGGAGACTATATTCAATATAGTGAAGAGTTAACACTTTACGATGAAAAGTATACGTTTATCTCCGATGAAGATGAGGTTCATTATTTTTCATTTATTCCATATTCAACAGATTCTTATAGAGTTGAAACATTTTTTATGACAGATCCTTCAGTAATTATATATAATTCGAATGGAATAAAACATGCAGAAAGCACAAAAAACATAATTAATCCAGATTTGAACTGTTTTGTAAATGTCGGGATGGAGGCCGATAAAAAATACTATATTGCCGTAAAGTCAAACACAAATGAGTTTATAAGATATGGAATAAAGATTGAGCCTTTGTTTGATGATCACGGTTGTAGCTTTGAAACAGCGATTAATATAGTAAGTGACACTCATCTTACAGGAAAAATTCAGTTTGAGAATGATTGTGATTATTTTCGACTCACAGCTTATAACAGTACAAAGTATGGCATAGAAATTATAGGGGATTATGGAGTTGTGGCTGAATTATATAATGAAAATTACGACAAAGTGAAGACTTGTATTAATGAATATGCAGAAATTTATTCAAATAGCGATACTACATATTATATAAAAATTATTGGTAATGCTGAATGTACAAGTTATAGATTGAGAGTTTTTGAATTAGGTGATGACAATGGAAACATATAAGTATATAATGCAACAAGTTTAGACGATGGACCTTCAGAGGGGTTAATAGAAAGTTCAGCTGATATAGATTTCTTTAGCTTTTATGCTCTTTAATATTTATTACACGAGTATCAATTATTGTAGTAAGGGGTAAGGCCTTACCCTTTACTAAAATAAAGTCAATCTATAAAGAAGAAAATTGTTACTTCAGTCCTTCTAATAGGCCAATCAAATCATCCTCTGTTATTCCATTGGTAATTGGGCTAACAAAAGCATCGTATTGGATGTAGTATTTGCATAAATCTTCATAAACATTTTTAGTAAATTCTTCTTTGTGCTCGATCTCATCTATCTCTTCTCTTAAAGTTATATTTAAAGTTTTTTTGTCTTTGTAATATAGGGCGTCGAGGTTTCCTATCTTTATATTTTTTATGGTTTTGTTATTTGAAACGTCTGTATACATATCAATGCCTTCAGCTCTGAAAATACTTAGCATGATTTCTTTTTTATCTTTTATATATTTTAATAAAAGGTGTTTTGAGCTCTCTGATTCACTGATAGCTTTGGTAAAGTAAGTTTTTCCAATGGCTTCAGCTTCCTTTTTGAAGGCTTCTAAATCAGGCTCCTTTAAGGGAAGTGATTGTATATCGATACTTACAAGTTGGTAGCCGTCAGTAACTGAAGGAACTTTAAAATCAAAGGGCACATGTTTTCTTGCTTCATTAACCGAAGTGAGTGTAAGCGGTCTGCAAAATGTCCTTACTGAAGGTTTGTTGTTTTTAGTTTCATATACAAAAACAGACTCACCTGGTTTTAATAGGTTATACAAGTCATCGTATTGATTGATAACCAGAATTTGTTTAGGTAAATCGCTTTCATGGACTTTCATAATAACATCTCCCTTTGTATTTTGAAGCTCCCAAACTCTATAACCTATTGTAAAAGCTGAACAGCATAATAGTACTATAAACAGTGAAATCAGCACTAGTGACCTTATGCGATTTACATATGAAGATTTACTTCCGGCTTCGATAACACTCATAACATCTCGTCTCACATCGGTTTGAGGAATGTAAGCCTTTTCCATTAATGCCTTAAGCTCTGCATCTTTTAGAACATTCTTCATTGCATACCCCTCCTTTATATGTTTCGAAGTTATTAACAATACTTTTTTTAGCCCTCTCAAATCTTTTTCGAGCACATGCAGGCTTCATTTCAATTATTTTACCTATTTCCTCAAAGTTTTTTTCATGTAGAACTTTTAGAATTATAATACTGCGGTCAATAGGTTTTAATACTTTTAAGAGTTCCTGCACTTCTACCATGCTTTCGTCAATGTTTGGTTCATGACTACCATTTGTTTTATTGGATGCCAGTGCTTCCAATAAAGGAACAAACTTGACTAAGTTTCTTCTTCTTATTAAAATTGATACAGTGATTATATGCAATCTTATAAAGCCAAGCAGTAAAGCTTCCGTTAGAGCGGTATAAATGTATCTTCTGATACGCTTTTATAAAAATCTCCTGAACTGCATCTTGAGCTTCATGATAATTTCCAAGAAGATAACAACAGTATGAGAAAATCGGCTGCTGTAAATTTTCAATGATTTGTTCGAAGTATGATTGTTCACCTAGCTTTACTCTCTCAACGAGGTCTTCTAATAAATTCAAACTTTTATCCTCCATCCGCTTTAATCTTAATTACGTAATTCTCAAATAAAACAATTAAGGTAACAGAAATGTGACATTTTAAGTTGTTATTAAAATAAATTTTACTTGATTCTTTCTGATTTTAACACAAGATATTACGAAAGTATAAAGATGGTAAGTTGGTGAAAAATTAAGTGTTCATACTTAGGTCAATGTGGTCTGTTTTTTTTGATCAGTCTTACCAGAACTTATAATTATTTTTAAATTTATTGAAAAAGAATTATAATTTGATAAAATTAACTTTATGAGGTGATTATAATAATGAACATAATTGAAGACAGTCGATACGAGGACGAAGATTTATACACTAAAAAAAATTTGGTATATATGTTGGATGTTGAAAAGTTTCAAATAATGTTTAAAGGCTATTTTTCAGTTTCTGAACATGATGATCATTATATAAAATTTAAACATGGTAATAAATTAGTTAATCTCTATTTTTACAATATCGGCGATAATAATATTGAAGATTTAAAGACAGAATATATGGATTGGTATCTAAACAAATTAATAAATATAAGTATGACTCCTAAATGGGAATCAGTTTGCATAAATGCTTATCGAGCGGATATAGCAAAGATGGAATATAAAAAAGAGGTAATTGAAATTTATTTTATAGAAGCTAATGATAAGTTAGTAATATTTCATACATGGATTAATAAAGATTTGCTGCCGGAGGAAAAAGAAGATGTATATATGATTATAAATAGCTTTGTTGAAAAAGACAAAGCAAATGCTTATAAACAGACATTTGACTATTATAATACACCGGAGTATGTTGATAATACTATAAAAGGTAATTCATTCAAGGTTAAAAATACAGTTTGGTGTATATTTATGCTTATATATTTTATATTAACTATAGGTGTTCCTGGTTTTATAAGTATATATTTCAAACAAGGCATTATTCTAAAAAATAAAGAGTATTTGCTGTTTAATAGTCCAATCCCGAATTACTTTTTTGAATTAGTATTACTTATAATTATGTCGGCATGTATATACGGAATTATTGTGAAAAAGGTAATTGCTAAATTACTTGCAAGGTTTATATTTGGGCTATCAAAATTATCCAAGAATTATATGATAGATAAAAATAAAGGTATAAAGGGAGAAATAATTGCGTTAGTTATATGTTTGCCATTAATATATCTTTCATTTAACACATATACCTACATAGACAATGAATATATACATGAGGCTGGTTTTTTTGATATAAAAGCAATTCCCAAATATGAGCTTAGTTCTATAAAAAGAATTGAGAATAAACTCTTATATTTTAAAAGCAGTAAAGGTTTAAATTACTATATTCAGATAGAATTGGATAATGGTA
Organism: Bacillota bacterium; assembly: GCA_023421115.1. Taxonomy (GTDB): domain Bacteria; phylum Bacillota; class Clostridia; order Acetivibrionales; family Acetivibrionaceae; genus Acetivibrio. The sequence continues at coordinate 21,106 of JAEZUI010000148.1, forward strand.
AAATGATAACAGAAAATAATTATTTAACATCAATATATTTAACTACAAAAGACAAAGAGTGGGTAACTGAGACCAGCAGAGCAGAAGAAATAAAGCTTAGAAATAAAAACATGATTAAGAAGATATATGATTTTGTTGAAAAGGTTAAGATTGTAAATAAAAATGTTATACTACAAAAAGAAGTGGAAGATATTATTACAAATGAAGTGATAGACGCAGCGAAAAGAGAATTGGAGATCTCAAAAGAAGAAGAGAAATACTTATCTATATATGGGTTATAAGATGTGTAAATGCCATATAGAGGTTCAATTACGTTTAAGTTTAATATTATTGTTGCCGGGATATATGTTGTTTTTGGATATTTTTCAAATAAGAAGCGAGAATGTGCAAAATACTGTGGGAATGTCGAAATAACTGGACATTCCCTTTTATTTTTCGACGGGAAATAGACGCTAGGGAAATGGGAAGACTCTTAGTGAAAAAATTTTCTTGGAGGGAAATAATATGGGAAATAAACAAGAACTCAATAACTTTGATTATGAACAAGAATTACAAGAATTGGCAAAATGTGCATCTATCGAAGATGTGACTGGAAAAGATGGTCTAATACAAAAGATGATTAAAAATGCCTTGGAACAAATGCTTGCAAAGGAAATGGATAATTTCCTTGACAGAGATAAACACGAGCGTGATGTAAGCAAACCTGATAAAAACTACCGAAATGGCTCATACCCCAAAACTGTTAAAACTGGTTTTGGTGATGTAACAATCCATGTTCCAAGGGATCGTAAAGGTGAGTTTCAACCTGAAACTATACAAAAATTCCAATCTACTGAGCCTGGACTTGAGTCAAAAATAATATCTATGTATTCAAAGGGTATGTCGACAAGAGACATCAGGGATCATATTCAAGGACTTTATGGGACTGATATATCTCCATCAACTATTTCAAATATCACAGACAAGATGATGGAAGAAGCCTGTGATTGGTTCACAAGACCACTAGATGAAATTTATCCTGTAGCCTTTCTTGATGCCGTGCACTATAAAGTTAAAACCGACTCTCATATACAGAATCGTGCAGCATATATTTGCCAAGGGATTAACACTTCCGGATACAAAGATATACTTGGTATTTGGATTGGAGAAAATGAAGGTGCAAAATTTTGGCTTGGTGTTTGTAATGAACTTAAAGCCAGAGGTGTTAAAGACATTCTTATTGCTTGCGTAGATGGCCTGAATGGTTTTCCTGATGCTATTCACACAGTATTTCCTAACACCGATATTCAGCTCTGTATTATTCATCAAATAAGAAACAGTCTTAAATATATAGCATCCAAGGATCAAAAGGAGTTCACAAGAGATTTAAAAATGATTTATAAAGCTCCTAGTGAAGAAATTGCATTAAGTGAACTTGATCGTTTAGCGTCTAAATGGGGCAATAAATACAGTGTGGTTTTTAACTCTTGGATAAACAAGTGGACAGAATTATCAACATATTTTAAGTATGCCCCTGAAATTAGGCGTATGATATACACGACAAATTCTGTAGAAGGCTTCAATAGGCAATTAAGAAAGCTAACAAAAGTGAAATCTATGTTTCCTGGTGATGAAGCATTAAAGAAGTCTCTATATCTTGCTACGATTGACATAATGAAAAAGTGGACCTCACCTGTTCAAAACTGGGGCATAGCATTAGGCCAGTTTACTATAAACTTTGGCGATAGATTAAATCCTTAAGCATATTATTGAGGCATTTGTTGTACCTGTTCTTTGACAATTGATTTATTAATATAACGGGTGTCCAATTTGCAGTTTTCGGCTATTAGGTATAGTTTGTC
>JAEZUI010000155.1 GCA_023421115.1 Bacillota bacterium
TGTTTTTTGCAAGCACTTTTTGGACAAAATTGCAAAACATTTTTGGACATTGTTGCATGTCCAAATTGGACAAAATTGCAATGCCTCGGCCGGCAACGAACATACCAGCCACGAGCCATTGCAGACATTATTTAATTGTTAAAGCGTGAGGTACGGAAATGGAAGATCTGGTTCGTATTCCTCATGCGCATTTTCCCTGAAGTAACGAAATTCCTCACCTAGCTTTTTGTAGTGGATGAATGCATTCAGGTATTTCAAATCTTCTTCAGCACGTTTATGATCATCTAAGAGACTAAGTAGGAAATCGTTCATCTCTTCATAACGCTCCTGAAGATTTTGATATAAATCTTGTTCCTTGATAACTTTATTATTTTTGGCCACTGTTGCCTACCTCCTGACTACTGATTCTTGAAAGAGCTTCATTGATGCTTGATTCTCGTAACCGGTTGTTGATTCCCGGAAACAGAATCAATTCCACATGGTGTGTCAGTCTACCAATCAGAGCGGTTGTCATTCGCTGATCATAAAGGACATTTACCCACTGTGAGAATTCGAGATTAGTGTTCAGTATCACAGATTTCTGCTCATGTATCTCAGAAAGATAATCAAACAGAAGCTGTGAACCGGTCCTGTCATAAGGAACATATCCGAATTCGTCCAGTATCAATACCTGTGTACTGTTAAGCTTCTTTTTCAGTACAGTAAGAGTTCCCTTAATCTTGCTTTCGGAAAACATGTTTATCAGTCCGGCTGTACGGTAAAACTTCACTGGTATCTCCTGGTTACAGGCAGATATTCCGATAAGAATGGAAAGCATAGTCTTGCCAGTGCCTGTGCCGCCGTACATGATGACATTTTTCCCGGCATGATAGAAATCAAGATTCAACAGGCTTTCAAGGTTGACTCCTTCAGGGAAATCTATCTCATCTGTCCTGAATTCATTGACAGCATATCTGCGTGGAAATCCGGCAGTATTAAGATACGTACTCTTTCTCTTGGTCAGTCGATATTCAATCTCATTTGTCAGAAGGTTAAGAAGGTATTCCTGTTGCGAATCTCCTTTCTGAGCCATTGCCTGTCCAGCGAAATTCGAAGACAGTCTAAGCTGCTTGCAGCATTCTGCAATGGATTTTTCTATATCAGCCATTGGATGCACCTCCCTTCATGAGAGCTGCATCTAGCATCTTCAGATCATTCCTAAATGGAATGACCTTCTGCTGTGGTATAGAAGTATTGTTTTCAAGTGGTGGCAGAAGTGGTACATCTGCATAGGTTCTTCTATACAGGTTCTGTAGGCTGTCCGGATCCGTTGCATTAAGACGAAGAGCTTCATCGACTGTTCTTACGGCACTGGTAAATCCGGTTCTTTCCGTAAGCTCTGCAAGAACCTTCAGGACACGCCCACGTTCTTTGTTTTCGCAGTTATCCATGTATATCTGCATGGTCTGTGGCATCATGTCATATATGCCGCTGTTGCGGAGAGAACGAGGCTTCCTGGCTATATATGTAAGATATGGCAGCCAGTCCATTCTTTCGTGTTCGTTGCCGTAAAGACGCTTATGACGGACAACTTCGTGCATGTCCTTGTCCATAACAATCACATCAGAAGATCTGATCTTAAGGTTCACACAGGCTTCGCAGAAAGCCGGTGAAGCTGAATACCGATGCTTTCCGGAATCAAGAGTGAATTTACCATATTTATCGGTTGTGGCAGTTGTATACAGTGCAGTGTCAAATGAAACGGATGGAAGTGGCAGCAACCTGGCTTTATCTTCCTGGAACAATTCACTGATAAAACGGTCATCGTCGTCATCATAGTGTTCACGATGCATATCAATTTCACACCGCCCGAGAAGATATTTGTTTTCTTCCACAAGTGAATGAAAGCGAGGCACCGGCACAAGTTCATTGCGTCGCAGATACCCAACCTTATTTTCCACGTTTCCTTTTTCCCAACCGGCATCAGGATTCATGAATACTGGTTTAATACGGTAGTGTTCACAGAAACGCTGAAAACGTTCTGTAAGATTTCGACCTCCGCCTTTAATGACCTCGGTAACAATGGTTCTGGTATTGTCAAACCAGATTTCGCTGGGAACACCACCGATGTGTTCAAACATAGCGACAAGCCCTTCTAAAAGGCATTCCATATTTTCCCCATAGTTTAGCTGCAGAAAGCCTCCATTGCTGTATGGGAAACTGAGAACCAGATATTTGGCTTCATGATGAAGTTTGCCGTTTTCGTAGAAATCTGCAAAGCCAAAATCAGCTTGAGATTCTCCTGGATGGTGATTAAGTGGGAGGTAGCCCTCTTTTTTCTTGAGACGGAGTTCCTGTTTCTTCTGCGCAACGTAGAAAGCAACAAGCCGATAGCTACAATTGAAACCTTTGGCTTCTTCTTGGAGACGTTTAAATACTCTTTTAGCGGTATGGCGTTGTTTTCTCGGTGCTAGCTTATCAGCCTGCAGCCATTCATCAATCAGATGCCTGAACGGGTCAAGCTTTGATTCATGAGTATTCGCTGAAGATGGTGTGGGTGGCGGACAGTTAAAGTCCTCCATATCCACGTATTTTCTGATGGTCTTACGATTAAGACCTGTCTCAGATGCTATTACTGAAATGTTCTTATCTTGTTGATAGTACATTTCTCTGATATGATGTATCTGATCCATTGTCGTTGACATTCTCCTTTCCTCCTTGTCTTTATTGTTTTGCCTACAACAAAGATAAGGTTAATGGTTTTTAGAAATGTCTGCAATGGATCTTTCTATAGGCTCATACTTGGTGGCTACCACTTAGGCGCTGCACCGTTCCTGAGAGCCTTTATACTATAAGTTGCAACTTTGTCCAAAATGGACATGCAACAATGTCCGTTTTTGCTTTGCAACATTGGGTAATTTTATTTTACAATAAACATTCTAATCGAAAATTTTGATAGTAGATTAAGTCAAATAGCATTAACAATAGCAAATGCAGCTATGAAAAAGGGCGATGGTCAGCAGGTTCTTCAATCGTTATGTATTAGTGAGAAAGCATTTAGTGATTTAACACAAGTTCAGGATTTTCTCGATATTATAAGCTTGTTTAATGTAAAAGGTTTTTATATAATTATAGATCGTGAGAATGCTGACAATCCCAATATTATAAATGATACTATTTTAACTAATATAATGTATTTTATGTATAATTTATCTTATATAAATGAATTTGAAATAATTTTAGGCTTCGGTGATTTTATAGGAATCCCTATTTATTGTACAGGTATTAATACAATTTCTACAGGGTGGTTTAATACACTAAGGAGATTTAGTTCAACCGATCTTATTCCAAGAGATGGGGGAAGAAGAGCAAATAGAAGATACTTTTCTAATAAGATACTAAATTCGTTATTAATAGTACCAGAAATTAATGAAATTAGTAACAATAGAAAATTGAATAGAATTCTTTCAAATTCAAAATATGATAGTGTTATGTATAATGATTTGTCAGGAAGCCAGTGGTCGGATTCAATTAATTGTTTACATAATTGGTATTCGATGAACAGTTTATTAAATGAAATTGATAAAAAGATTTCTATTGAAAAGAAGGTTGAATATATGCTAAATTTAATAAGTAATGCTAAGTCAATATATACTGATTTAAATGAAGAGTTCTGGGATATAAAATCTAAGTCAAATCATTTAAATACATGGGATGAAGCATTAAGAAATTTTCTGGCAATGATAAAGGAGTAATTATAACTAATGTATTCAGAAGAAGAACTTGGAAATGTGTTTCAAAAATATATTAAAAAATCACGTAAAACGGATCTGCCAAAATATGATTTATTATTTAAGGAGGTACAATCCATTCAAGGGATTCCTGATTATGTTGGTTTGTATTTTAATACACCAAGTAAAATTGAACTTATTCGAAAAGTATTAAAATCGGACGTAAATTCAATTAGTAATATTTCAAAATTACTCCCTTATATTAAAAAAAACGCTCCTCATAATATTGAGTATCTATCAAAAAAAACTAATATACCTTCTCATATTGTAAATAGTGTATTAACAAATTTAAAAGAAGAAAATATAGTACAGGAAACCGAAAAATTAAAATATATATTATCTATTGATTTTGATATTTCGGATTTAGAAATTTGGTCTTTTGAATTAAAATTAAAAAATTGGAAAAGAGCTGTTTTTCAAGCCTTAAGATATAAAACCTTTTCAGATTATGTATACATTGTTATGCCTGTTAAAATGAAAGAAATACTAATTAAGAACGAAGAAAAATTTAGGGATTTTAATATTGGAGTTATAATATATGATGAGAAACTAAACGAATTTAATCGTATAATAAGGGCAAAAAAAAATGTGAATAAATCTAAAAGTCATACATATTATGTATTACTTCAAATTTTAAATAAAATCAAAAATGGTGATAGATTAAAAATAAATTAAATTAATATTAATTTTCTGGTTACCCCTGTAAGTGCATCTTACAGGGGTTTTATACTTTCCAAACAATCTCTATCTCATCCTCAAACACCATGATTTTCTCTATAAATTGGTTTACCACAATCTTTTTCTCTTCAAAGCTTAGCTGGTCGAAGATGACATCCTTGAATTTGTTAGGAGCTTCGGTTTTAGGGTAACTGAGATTTTTCAGGAGCTCATTACGTTTTTTGTCCAGCTTTTCAATTTCCCCATTAATATATTTCATTGAGATATCGGAAGCTTCGATAAGAGAAGCTATGAGCTTTTCAATCTTTTGGTCAATTTTCTCAATCTCAATTTTTTGCTTGTTTTCGGACGGTGTTGGAATACATTGATTTTTATCTAGAGTACATTCATTGATCACATTTTCTAATTCCGTCTGAACAGCTTTTTCAATTTCACTGATAATTATTTTATAACTGCTAACATCGCATAAGTGTAGGTTTGTGCGTCCACTACAATGTAGATATAGCTGCTCATTATATTTACGGATGGCCAGTGAATAACCACATTTTCCGCATTTTATGTAACCGGATAACCAAGATAATTTACCCTTCCCAGTGTTCTTTATTTGCTTGTTATTGTCCAATTTATACTGGCATTTTAACCAAATATCTGCTGGGATGATACCGGGAAAGTTAGTGAGTGAAACCACATGATTTTCGAGCTTAGTATACTTTCTGTCAGAAGCAGATCTTCTTCCAACAATATGAGCGGAAGTCTCTCCGGTATAAAAATCAACTGAGTTAGAAAAAGTGATACCTTTTCCTTTGTAGTATTTATAAACATCTGCTGTAGCTTCTACATAGACCGGATTATGTAGGATTCTTGATATGGCAACATTATCCCAAGTCTTGCGTTTCATACAAGTAATTCCTTCTACAGATAATTCTTTTGCAATCATACCGAGGGATACATCTTCTCCAGAATACTCAAAAAATATCCTTTTTACTATTTCCATATCTTTATTAGGTAACAGGGTGGGAACCTTTTTACCATCTTCGTTAGTCATTTTCGAATTATCAAATCCAAGTGGTGCTGGTCCACCTGGCCAATTACCGTACTTAATACGGGAATAGTAATTATCCTTTACACGTTCAGCTATAGTTTCTCTTTCAAGCTGAGCAAATATCATAATAATATGCAACATCGCTCGTCCCATCGGACTGGATGTATCAAACTTTTCATTGATAGAAATAAATTCCACACTTTTTTCTTTGAATTTTTCCCATGCCTGACCAAAATCTGTTATTGATCTGCTGAAACGATCTAAACGATAAACGATAACTTTATGGATTAAACCATCCTTTACATCTTTCATTAATTCTTCAAATTTTGGACGGTTTGTGTTCTTGCCACTAAAACCTCTGTCAGCATAGACCTTGATATTGGTGGCCTCAGTATGACATTCATTTTTACACATTTCAATTTGTGTTTCGAGTGA
>JAEZUI010000164.1 GCA_023421115.1 Bacillota bacterium
CCTCCACTTGCATTTGGTATCACTCACACAAGCTTCACCAGCCAAAAATGTAACTCTTCCGTAGAAAAGAAACATTAATAATATATGCACTTAGTACATTAATTATCCTTCTTACAACTTCATTATAACACATAAAAAAACTTTTTCAATGATAAGTTTGATTTTCATACGGATATAAAAGCCTATTATTAAACCTGTAATGATAATGTTACATAAAGTTTAGCAGAATGATTCCATGTGGTCAATATCAAATCTCTTACTTACTTTTAATTAAAGCAAACTAACTAGTTATTTTTCATAATACATAAATAAGTCTATTGGAAAATTCAATTTATCTTGATGTATTGTATAACTTTCTATAAACTCTCAATATGAGTTTTGATATAAAAAACAAGAAATAAAACTCGTAAAGTCTAATCTATATTAACCCAAAGGAGATTTTTATGACAAAATTACAAAGTGTAATCCCTGAATACTTATCATATTGCAAAAACCAAAAAAGACTTGATCCAAAGACCGTTAAAGCTTACCGCATTGACTTATCACAATTTATCCAGTATTGTTCAAATGACTTTCTTTCTTACACCAATATTGCTGTAATGGAAGAATTTATTTCAAATTTACATCAAACATATAAGCCCAAAACTGTTCGTCGTAAAATAGCAACAATAAAAGCATACTTTCACTATTTGGAGTATAAGGATTACATTGATATCAATCCTTTCAACAAACTTCAAATAAATTTCCGTGAACCAAATATACTTCCAAAAACAATACCAATGCATGTCATTGAAACGCTTCTTAAATCACTTTATTATCAACAAAAACAAGAAAGAACAGAGTCAAAAAAAAGATATATTACTCGTGATATCGCTGTAATTGAATTATTGTTTTCAACCGGAATTCGGATTTCCGAATTATGTTCACTCAAAATTTCTGATGTTGATATCATTGAAAAAACCATATTAATCTATGGCAAAGGTTCAAAAGAGAGACGTCTTCAAATCGGAAACTCTGATGTTTTAAATGCATTAATCATATATCAAGATACTTTCAAAAATGAATTAGAAAATTCGGACTATTTTTTTATCAACCGTTATAGTAATCGCCTATCAGAACAATCCATTCGAAATATGATTGTCAAATATTCGAAACATGCTTCTATAAAGTTACACATTACCCCTCATATGTTCCGACATTCATTTGCTACGTATTTATTGGAAGAAGATGTTGATATCCGATATATACAGGAAATGCTAGGGCACAGTTCTATCCATATAACAGAAATATATACACACGTAACAATGGCTAAACAAAAAGATATACTTACAACCAAGCATCCGCGAAACCATTTAATAATTAGATAAATTAAAATCCATTTTAGTGATTACTCTTACATGTGTTATGTGGTAGTTATTATTCTCTTCAAATTTTCCATAAATGCCGCTAATGAAGGATAATCTGATATTATCCTTTATTAGCTATTGAGTTTGTGATAATACATTATGATTCATTAAATGTTATATATTGGAGGAAAAGTTATGATTAATGAGAATGATTTTGATTTTGCATTTTCTTTTGCGGGAGAAGACCGCGAAATTGTTGAAAAAATTTATAATAGACTAGAAACAGAAGGTATTCGTGTTTTCTATGACAATGCCTATGAATCAGAGTTAGTTGGAAAAGATCTTTATAGTACACTTAGAAATCTATACAAAAATCAAGCTAAATTTATTGTATGTTTTATATCAGAATATTATGCAAAAAAAATATGGACTAACCTTGAATTTACTGCAGTAAAAGAACGTTTCATGTCTACTTTTTTTGCCAGTGATTTTCTAATACCAATCATTATAGGAGACACAGACATTTTAGAAGATATTCCTACTTTTGTTGGTTATTATGTATACCAGTCTATTGATGAAACTGTTGAAATGTTAAATCGAAAAATAACTTCATCGATACAAGAAGACCATTTAATTACTAATGTTAATAAAGGCATTAATTATATATGTTCGCAGATTTATAAAAACCTAAAGACCAAAGCTAATGTAGTGATGATTGAGGAAAATCAAATTATAGTAAGTTATGATGGACAGATGATTACATATTTGTTTTCTAGCGATACTGTATCCCAAACGCCATGTATACTTGTAAAAAAAGGTATAGGTAAAATAAATCATCAAGATTTTGACATAGAACTTTTTCCTTCAATTATTATCACTTGGGAAAAAAACGATTACTTGTTATTTTCAATACATGAATTTAATAGTGTTGTCAGCAGACCTAAGAATAAGAAGTCACTGAGTGAAACAATTAAATATATTTCATCAATAGTTGAAAAAGAAACTGGGGGAATTATATATTGAACAACAAAAAGGTAGATACTTATATTAAGTGTGGCGAAAAGGGTGTAGGAAAAACCACTTTTGTGAAACAAATATGGGAACGACATATTTTTATAGATTGCGGAAATCCTCTTAATCAGTGTAAAACATTAGGAGCTCTGTTTTTTGCACTTAATTGCATTTATGACAAAATCACAGACGATCAGCCAACTATAATCACTCATTTGCATAAAGCAATTCAAGATGGATATGTCCTTATTCTAGATGAAGCAGAACATATAACCCCAGAACTACTTAAAATCATTGTTAACAGTGCAATTATGTTCGGAGATAGCACTATTGTTTTTACATTTGATTTTGATAATGAACATCTATATGAGTCAAAAATCTTTCGCCTATTGATAGAATGGGATATTGTATCAGTAAATAATCTGATTGAAAATTTTTCAGCCAGTACCCATTCATTTGTGAATTTTATTGATGATTGCCAATATGGATTATCTGGAACATTAAAAAAAGAACTTATTGAAATCTCAAATCATAATTTCATTAATCTAAAAAATCTAATATGGCTTATCAAGAATAAACAATCTGATTTAGACAAAATAAGTGAGGACGTAATCACTGAATACTCATATTATTTAGTTGAAGACAAGTTACGTAATTTACCTACAGATTTGTTAGATATACTTAAGAAATCTTCCTTGATAGGTGAAATGTTCCAAAGGTGTATTCTTGAATCATCTGATGGATTCCATTTTTTAGGTGTTAAAGATTATCTAAAAAAACTTGAGGCAACAAATCAGTTTATTCAAAGTTATTTGGATAATGATGTTTACAAATTTGTAACAAGCGAGATATACAGTGGCATTAAAAATAGTATTGAACCACATGAAAAATTGGAATCGCAGAAAATACTACTTCATTACTATATGTCAAAACTAAAAATAGGACAGGAAAAGGACAATATATTTGAATATCTTATACCACTCAAGCGTTTATCATATGAGATCAATGATCAAGAAATCATGTTTTTCGTAGATAAAAAATTACTATTCCATTATATAACAGTTGGAGATATATCAAAAGCTCGTGAGACACTAAAAGATTTACTCGTATATTGTAAAGAGAACACAGATGATCGTATGCTTTATGTATTCCTTAGCTATTACAAAATAAACCTTGATCTTAATGTTCGTGATTTTAATACTGCCTTAATCCAAATTCATAAAATGCAAAGAGAGTTTTATAACAGCAATTTTTATTTACAATATTATTATACTAGAAGTTTGTATGGCATTGGAGATATTGATACTGCATATAGGGAGATATCTATGCTTAAAGATGCGTTAAAAGCAACTTCAAGTAAAGCCACAGAAAATCAACCTATTTACGCACTTACATATTCGCTGTATGCTACGATTCAGCATCATTTTGGAATCGAAGATTTAGGTAATAAATATTATAGTCTTGCCTTAAAACATGCAGAGGCTAAATTAAAAGATAAATCAATTTATTATGAAATTTTAAAAAAGTGTGATATGTATTTCGATTTTAAAATTTCGTATCCTTTATTGTTAGAGAGTATTTCATATTTTGAATCAGTAGGAAAATTATATGATGCTGCTGAAATTTATGTAAATATAGCTACAGAAATGATATTCAATGATGTTGAAAATATTAATCAGGCTAAACGTTATTTCGAAAACGCAAGAAAAATATTTTCCAATACACCTAATGAAAATTTAGCCTATGTACAAAATAATTGGGCATTGTTGCATATCATTCAATATGGGGATTTCCAAGCAGCTTTAGGCTTACTGGAAAAATCACTATTGGTTGGTATGTCAGATTTTACGTATATGACAATATACTTAAATATATGTATGTGCTATTTAAATGTTTATAGTTATGATAAAGCAGAATTTATACAAGCATATGAAATGTTTAATAAATACCATATGGCAATTGCATCTCGTGAAAATTCTACACAATATGAAAACCTATATAAAAAGCTTTTAGATATTCTGATTATGGAACGACAAGGTAAATGTCAGGATATCGTTGTACAAATAGACGATATCCTATCAAATTCACTAGACCAATTTTTTTATCCTGTACTTATTGATATTAAAACAAGAAATTCACAATCTATTAATTGTATAAGGAAATATAATGATAATAATGTTTTATATCAAACTTTTAATATGTACAAAATATTTATGGCTGAATTTAGATTTTGGGAATAGACTGTCGTTTACATGCCTCTGAGACTATCTTTTCTAAAGTCTGAGCAAATGTATAATTATACTGTTGCCCTACAATATCAAATGAACCTCCTTGAAATAAGGCTGGCAGTGGATTAATCTCTATAAAGTATATCTGATTGTCTGAAGACATTCTAAAGTCGAAGCGAGCAAAGTCATAACATCCAATTGCTTGAAATAAACTGACACAAATATCTTTGTACTGATTTACTATTTGAGGTGGAAGTTCAAGCAGAATATTATGATAATCACCAAACATTTTTGTATCAACGTCTAGCCAAAAGTGATCATTTTTTTGAATATCAACAGTTGTTATACCAAACATCATATTTTCTGGATCATTACCTATTAATGGAACTGTAATTTCTTTACCTAAAATAAATTCTTCACAAAGAATAGGACTATTATATTTTTCAAGAAGGCAAATTGCTTCTGTACAGGCTTCTTTATGAGTCTTGCATACTACAATTCCAGAACTATTGCCTTCAAAATTTGGTTTTAAAATTAATGGACACCTTAATTTTTTTATATTCTGATGAACATTTTGTTTTAATTCTCCAGTAGTAACGACATAAAAATCAGGCGTAAGTATTCCGAGGTGCCGTGCTAAAATTTTAGTGAGTCTCTTATCAAGGGTCAAAGATAAACCAAACGAATCTGTTCCTATATATGGAATACCTCTAATTTCGAGTAAAGACGGAAGTAACCCTTCTCGATTTCTTGATTGAACTCCCTCGACTGTATTATATACTAAGTCGCATGAAAACAAACCAGATTTAATCTGGTGTAAAACATGTTCTGCATTTCCTAAAAGTTCAACTTTGTGCCCCAATGATTCGAATTCTCGTTTGAGGACGTTTATTGCAGATAATTCAGCAAAGTCAAAATGCAACTTGCTATCATTTCCTAGATTATACATATCTGATGTATCATAGGCAATTCCTATTTTCATGTATATATTCCTCCTTCCAAAACGCATTAAGTAGCTAATGAAGGATAATATCAGATTATCCTTCATTAGCTATAATAGCAAACTATTTTATATAAATAAACCATGAAAATCTTTTGACTAATAATTGTATTTAAATTTCTTACTAGCCCACCTCTCCCACATAGTAACATACGATTTATTTGTACATTCTTCTATCAGATTTTTGGTCAAGTCATCATATTTCTTTTTCTGTGCTCTATATGTACCAATAATAAGCATAATATTGTCATATGCTTCATATCCTGAATCTATTTGAGATAAAGAATGAATTTCTTTTTCTGTTAGATTATTTACAGTTAATCCTTTCATTCTATAAAATATTTCTTTAAATAATTTTTCGGATTCACTTTTGTTGACCGACAAGCTATCGCTATTCCTTATCTCTCCTTCTTCTCCAATTCCAATTTTATCTGTATCACGAGCGTATAAATGTAAACTATCACTATAATGATTATATGAGCCTAAATTTAATTCAAGCCAACCAGCTAGGATTTCCTGCAATCCAGTAAATTGAACAAAATTATATGGCATACCTAGCAAAACGTCATTACTGCGCATTATTTGAGACCACTCTAACTTTCCATTCCTGACCTTTAGTAATGAACAGATATTACATGGTATATCCTCATCTTGCGGAGTTCCATTATTGATTGGAAAATCCACTCTTGTATCATAAATCTGCATTACTACCTGTCGGCTTTCTGGAATAGTTTGTAACGCTTCGTACGCCTTCTCAATTTGGTCAAAACCAAAGTGTGATCTTATTCTCTTTCCGTACGCTCCATGATAAATCTCACTTTTACCCGCAAATTTTTCTAAGCTAGGATTCCACGTATTTATTATATCAGACTTCTCTTCTCCATTTATAATCCATACTAACTCAGCCAAGGCATATCCTATACTTATTGGAGGAATCCGATTGTAAATCCATTTTTGTTGCGGTTCTTCTATTGAGACAAATGTATGTAATAACTCAAACACATCACCAGTTCTTCCACTCTGAGAATATTCTTGTTTTTGTAATAGCTTTATAGCTTTTTCCCATACTTCATTCGCCGTTTTTCCTGAAATAAATTCAGCCATTCCAGTCCCCCTTCCCCCAAATGCCAATGTGACTATTTATTCCCCACTTAGGAGGATAAAAATTTTCTATACTTCCCATATTCCGCTCCACATATTGTTGCTTTATTAGCTTTCTTCCAATTCATTCTCTTGCTAATCTGCAACGTACCTAATAATATCTTCGTATTTATAAAATTTTCCCACACTTGAACTCCTACTCATTAACTGTTATTTGATAACCTTTGCCATCATTCTCACTTTTATCATAAGCATTATCAATATATTTATGGAAATGAGATAAGAAATCTTCTTCTTCAACAAAAGATATGTAAGACCCTTTTAACCAGTCATATGAACCAGAGCTTGTCTTTATCGGAGGTTTTGAATTAAAATGATTTTTAGCGATAATATCATGAATTTTCTCCATATGATATTTTATAGCACCATCCTCCAAATATTTAAACCAAGAATAGCTCCCATTCACTTTTTTTATCACCGCAACTACACCATTTCGTTGAGATGTCCTTCCTTCTCTTGTAGTCTTCTTAAGACAATATGAAATTTCCCATCCAATCCAATCACTTTCCCGCATTTTTGGTGAAAGTATTACTATTGTCACAGATGTATCATACATCATGTCAGAAAGATTCTTCTCTATTGTCTTTCTCTTAAAGTCTGTCATATCTTTCGAATCAACATTTTCTCCCTTATAATATTTAGCATCCTTTCCAAGTACTTTTATTATTTTGTCCCTTAAGTCCTTTGATTCACTATACTTATATGATATAAACGTTTTATGTGCCATTTTTATCCCTCCTAATTTTTTTCTTATTATGCCATACATTACTCTTTTGCAATTGCTGTTACTACTTCTACCAACTTATCGACATCATTCTCATTTGCGAGAACTTCCATATACTTTTCTAAATATTTATATTTTATCAAAATTAGCATTAATTTCATCAAAAATATTTCTTGTTATAAACCCATTGCTTCCGATAGGAATAATTATATTTCCGTTATCTCTTGCTAGAACAAATTCTTCCCAACACCCTGGCGCAACAATAATCTTTGATGGATCCGTCAAATACTTTTTATTTCAAACAGAAAAACTGCTACTCCTGTATCTATATGCATGTCTTCACGATATTGCTTAAATCTATTCTGGCGTTCGATTGGATCTATAATTCCTTGTGGAAATGGACGAAGACACAAATATTCATCAATATGCTTATATTTACTACGGTATATTTCATCTAGTGCTCAGTTGATTACTGTCGAGCCAATTCCTTGTCCAAACACTGAAGTAATCCTAAAGTTATTTTTTACCAATGACTCTGATATTTTTCTTGCCAACTCCTCTGCTTTATCCTTTCCCCATTCTGCATAGTCATCTGCACTACCAGAAATGAATTCAGCCATTTCAATCCCCCCTTCTAAAAAATTCCAATGCGACTATTTATTCCCCACTTAGGAGGATAAAAATTTTCTATACTTTCCAAATTCCGATCCACATATTGTTGCTTTATTCGCTTTCTTCCACTTGCTGTTCCAATTTCAGGGTGAGCAATTCTGGCATATTTATCTGTCTCACAAAATAAATTTTGACAGTCAATCAACTGTAATCTTCTTCCATACAATGATTTGAATTCAATTCCTCTTTTTTCAAATTCATACTCTTGCTGTTCTGCAACGTATCTAATAATATCTTCGTATTTATACCTATTCAAATCCCCAAAACATTTATTAATCCCATTTTTTGCACCTGGACCAGCTACAACGAATGACATTTCGTCAAAATCACATAACTCGCTATAGTTAATGTCAATAGCATATTGAAATGCTAAAAATGTCCCTAACGTAGGATAACCAAGTAACCCTAAATACAGTTCCTCTAAACTTTTGCTTTTCGCTACCATTCTAGGCAATCCAGAATTCATCATACTCTCTAACAGTTTCAGATTATTTTGATGTTTTTTATCAAATCCAAAGCAACTTTTTCCCGATGGCATTATATAGGCAGCGGAGTAAATTCTTTCGTTATTATTAATTTTTTGTGTTAATAATTCATTATATCTCTCATACGAATACGATTTATATGAAATCTCACCCAGAATATCTTCCATGTATTCCCATGTTTCAATTTTGTTAAATAACTTGAAAAATAAAATTCTAAAGCATAGATCCTCCGGAGAATATTTATTTTTATCATAAATCACATTTTTGATTAAATATTGACTTACGCGGTCACAAGCTCTATAAGCATTGGTAAATTTATATTTCTGAATTATTTTATCATCTGTCCAAGGATAAGGTTTATTTTGTATTCTATTAAAGAAAACTTCTTGGCGTTCTTCTGCAAACTTCCAGTATGTATCATATACCAGGGTCGGCTTAAAATAATCTAGCTTCATAAAGGCAGTTCTCCTATAATCTGGTTAAATATCATGTCTACTACTTCATCCAAGCTCCCGTCATTATTTATCACCTGACACCTTGGTTCTTTGCTTGCAAGCCCTCTGTAATTTTGCAATATTGGTGTATCCTTTTCAGATTCAAAGTCTTTCTCCCTGTCTTTTCGTTCTAATAAAAATATTTTATTTATGCTAACTTTTTCCCAATATTTCAATTCAGAGGCTAAAATAGCATTAACAACATCCGTTTCGAGAGCACCTGATAATCCATAGGCATAAGTTGACCACCAAAAGCGATCCATCAAAATTATTTTTTTAGAGATATCTTCATCTAAAATTTTTCTTTGAATTAGATCTATATGTGAAGCCACATACAATAATTGTAAGCTTGCATCATTAATATCATAATCAAAATACTTTTTAGTACTATGATGTATATCATAAACAAGCGCGCCTAATGTTCTCTCTTCATTCCCTGGGAATGCAACTACTTCACATTCACAATCCATTTCTTTGCTTATTTTTTCTTTCAGTTCGCTAACAATTGTTGTTTTTCCTACATTGTCAATTCCCTCAAATACATATATTCCTGTACGTAATTTATTAAATTTATCTTCCTTCAATCTCACACCCCCTTTTCAATTAAATCCAGTAGTTGTCTTATCATTAGCCTATGATTGACATTATAAAACAAACTTTCATTTAATGTTTTATTCCAAGAATTTAATTCCTTCCAATCACCTTCTCTGATTTTTTCAAATGCATACTCGCTTGAACGTCCTCCAACCGTTCCAACCAAGGCAATTGGCATACGAACTGATTTCGCCAATTCCACTTCGATATCTACGCCTTGTTGTGTTTTATCTTCCTTTATTTTTCCACCAAGACAAATAAGCAATTCACCTTTTTCTTTGCAAATCATATTTTCTCGCATTTCTTGCAAACCATTGGATAAGAATAGTGTGCATTTTTCTTCAAGTTCTTCGATGTCATATGCTTCTAAATAAGTTTTATCCATATGCATTTCTATAGAATACTTGATATCTGATGCATACACTTTCCCAATATCAAAAATAAGCTTTTGAAATGTAGGATGTGCTCCAAAAACCAAAGTATAACCACGCTTGATTATTTCTCTCGAATACACCACAACCGCTTCTAATAAAGAATTTTTATATATTTCATCACAATCTGGAAATGCTCCTGATAAAATAATTCTCTTATTTAATTTGTTCCTTTTACCACCACTTACATTTTCAATATTCATTAAATAATCATCAAAATTTTCTTCTAACAATTTTGTATCTCCCACTTGCTTATCACGTCTTCCATGATTGGATAACAGAAATAATCTATCGTGGTTATCATAAATATTTTCACTTTTTACTTTTTGCATAAATTGTTGAATATCCTGAGGTTTTGGATTTCTTCCAAAACATTGGATATAGTGATTACGTATTTTTAGATCATACAAATCTCTGGATTTTTCCTCATATTGTATTTGATAGGCTAGAATTGACGACTGATCTCTTATTAATTTTATTCTATTCAAATTGTTCATTTCATTAAAACATTCAACGTAAGAAAAAACTTGATTTGATGAATTCATCATCAATTGGAAACATCTATCCTCCACTTCATCAACAATTTCTGATAATCTATTATTATCAAAAAATTCTTCATTAGAGTAACTTAGTACTGGTGCTTCACCTGGACGAATTCCCAACTCTGTGTACGGTGCATTATTAATTTGAATCCACAGAATCGGAATATCATTTATGATTGCATAGCACAGTTCCTTCATTATGTATGAAGAATCTTGTGCTTCTTTCGTCTGTAAAAATATTAGGACATCACTTAACTCCAGATTTCTATCTATGTCTTCTTGTGCATCATTTCCTACTTCAACATTAACAACGTCCCGGTAGACATTTCTTTCTCTTGTTAGTCTTTTCAACTCATCTGCCAATCTTGCTGTAATCTTCTCTCCATCACTTCTTCGATGACTAATGAAATATAGCACTTCATCTCGATAAAGTGGTGAGAGTGTTTGTGAAATGATTTTCCTTGCAAAAATCTGAGCTATCGCTTTCAAATTATTTTTCATCGGGTTTCTATTTTCATTTCGACAATAAACATCAAAACTTTGTTTAGCAGATACTGAACTTGGTGGTCTTCTACATTCTGGAGTGTTTTCCATGGCTATAGGCCATATTCTACACTGAGCATCATTATATTTCTTTACTAATTTATTAACTCGCTCATCGTAAGCACCATTTTCTGCATTAAAGAATATCAAGATATCATTTTTATCAGGTTGCTCAGTCATTAATTGATTAATTTGAAACATGGATGAAATATATAGATTATTGACAACATAGACATCAAGTATTTTTTTGCATTCCATATAAAAAATATTGGCTGAATCCAAATTATTCATCGTCAGTGATGGTTCACAAAAAATCATTCTCATCATTTCTCCCCCTTATAGTGTGCAAATTGTCCACTTTTTCTACTATACGGAACACCATGTATCCC
>JAEZUI010000263.1 GCA_023421115.1 Bacillota bacterium
ACAGATTGTCTCTGACAGCGAGTGGAAGGATTGTTCTGAATTTAGTGCAAACTGACATAGGCAAAGAAACATAGTATAAGCATAATACGAAGTTGAGTAAGTTCGCAATATTTACACTAACAACGAAGAAAGAGAGGGCTAATAATGGATAAAAAACTGTTCTATGTTCTAGGCGCAATATTTATAATTGTGAGTGGGGTTATTTATACAATAGAAAGGGGAATGGCCTATTATACATGGATAGGACAAATGACTTCCCACACAGGAGGTTATCCCACTAATCCTCAAATGCCAGGCTTGTTAACCAATGTATACATACCCATATTTATAATAATAGGTTTGGTCTTTTACATATTAGGGTACAGAAAAAAATAATAAAGGAAATTTGTCTTGTTTATATATACTACGCATTCTTTATACTTCACACATCAGTTTAAAGATGCGGAGTAAATTATTTATATTGGTGGAGGAATATAAAAGTGCTTGAAGAAGAAAAAGCAATTTATATTAAAGTATGGAACACGCAGGTAAGTCAAAATGCACAATATGCAACTGAGGATTATTTTAAAGTCATTTCACCTTTATGCCCTAAGTATTCTAATATTGCACATTCACTGTTAAGAATTGCCGTTAGACCTTTATCTTATCTAGATTACTCGGTTGAGTGTAATAATAAAGGTAGTTTATAAATGATTTTATGTAGTATCTACAGTTTTTTTTGTTAAAATTGGCAAAAGTAATTAATTAAAATACAAATTATTTCTCAGGAGGGAAAATGGGTATGAATAAAGGTGATATCATTGAAACAGTTAGTATTGTAAGGATTGAAAGAGCTTTGGAAACAGATGCTGAAGCGTTGACACAAATCCAAATAGAGGCTTATGCAGGTGAAGTTGAGTTATATGGAGCCGGACCAGAAGGTTATGATTCACTGGAGGTTACCTTAAGAAGGATTCGTTATCGCAACTATTATAAAATTATTTATAACAACAAAATCGCAGGTGGTATTTTTATTTATTATCCAGGAGGGAGAACTGGGATTCTGGATGGAATATTTATTAAAAGAGAGTACCAAGGAAAAGGGATTGCTGTTAAGGCAGTTGAGCTTGTGGAAAAGGAGTTTTCACAGGTTGAGATATGGAGTGTAGAGACTCCACATAAAAGTTATTCTAATCATCGCTTCTACGAGAAGCTGGGTTTTGTAAAAGTTGGTGAAAAGGACAATTTTTTGTTTATATATCAAAAAAAAGAAACTAAAAACCAAAGCAGTGAATTTGTGCAAACCGACATGGCTAACGCTGATTTTGCAAATGTAAATTTGTCAAAGGCCGAATTTGATTACAGCTGCATGAATGATAATGGTTTTTCTCATGTAGAGTTAAATGATTCTAGGTTTGTTTATTGTAATATGAGTAAGCTGAAGATATATGATACAAGTATGGAAGGCACAGAATTTAAAAATGTTATGTTCGGAAATGGGAACGCTTTGACATCCAGCTTCTTAAACTGTATGGCTGTTGGCTGTGCTATTAAGGAAAGTGATATTTCGGATATGACAATCCAATTCAGCAATATGTCAGGTGTTCAATTGTATAACGTATGGTTGGGAGGAACTACATTTCAGAATGTTGAAACTGGTATCAGTAAGACACCTGTAAAGTTTATTAGTTGTGAATTAAATGGTACTGAAATGAATCAATGCAGCCTTAAGAATTTGAGAATTGACAACTGCGATATTTCAGGAATGACAATTGATGGAATACCTGTAGAGAAAATGATGCAAGAGTATTTAAAAAATCAAAAGAAATAATGTGGTAAGTGAACCATGAAATATATATTTATCAAGAAATACTCCGGAAATTTGGGATATATACAATAGAGTCTCAGGCTAAGAATATAGTTATTTATTATTAAAATTAATTTTTTGAAAAGCTATGGAGTAATTGATGGGTTAATAAGTATGCCAAGTGATATGGAAAAAGAGTATATGATGTCTTAAGACATAGTATCTATTAAAACGGTGGGTGAGTTATGAAATACATTGAAATCAAAGGTGCACGACTACATAATCTAAAGAATATTGATGTAAGTATACCTAAAGAAAAGTTTGTTGTAATTACTGGTGTAAGTGGTTCCGGGAAGTCATCTCTTGTTTTTGATATTCTTTTTCAAGAAGGCTGTTGTGGTTATTTGCAAAGTATTGGATTTCCTGAAAAAGCTAGCAGTGAAGAACGATACTTTGATGAAATTTATGGTCTGGTGCCTGCAATTGCAGTAGAACAAAGGATAATCCGGTCCAGTAATCCAAGGTCTGTAGTTGGAACTAAAACAAAGATATACGATCAACTAAAAATGCTTTATTCTATAGATGGGCAAATGGAGTGTGTGAATTGCAATGTTCCTCTTGATGAAAGCTTAACTTGTCCCTTGTGCGGTCAACAATTCGGGAGACCATCACCCAGATACTTTTCGTTTAATTCCCAAATCGGGAGGTGTACTTTTTGTGAGGGAAGAGGAATTATATATGGTATAGATATTCATAAAATTATTACCAGTGGTAAAACTTCAATTGCACACATATTAAAGCCGGATTGGTTGTACGGTGATTTATTGGATTCAATATATCTTTTGAGAGAAACATATGAAGTGGATTTGAATAGACAATATGAAGGTTTGCAGGAAAATGTAAAAGAGGCTCTTCTAAATGGCTTCAATAGTTGTGAGAATAAGGAATTTGAAGGCATCTTACCATATTTGCAGCGAAAATCGCAAAAAGGTAATGTTAGAGAACGTATATATCTTTCACATAGGATGGAAGGTAGGAAGTGCCCAAAATGTAAAGGATTAAGATTAAATGAAACTGGACTTAGTGTGAAGATAGAAGGTTTGAATATTGGTGAATTGGGAAATTTGACTCTGCTTGAGTTAAAGCATATATTAAGCAGGTTTCTCATAATGAACAAGGTATCACAATTTGGAAAGCAATTAATCAAAAATGTAGGTAATGAAATCATGAACTTTGAAGAATTAGGATTATCACATCTTAGTCTTTTTCGCGAAATACCTACATTAAGCGGAGGCGAAACACAGAGGCTTCATCTGGTGTCACAAATTCATTCCAAAATGGATTCTTTGCTTTATATTTTTGATGAACCTACTTCAGGCTTGCATGAACAGGAAAAAGAACTGCTGCTGAAAAAATTGATGGAACTTAAGAAAAACGGAAACAGCCTTATTGTAGTTGAACATGATGAAAATACCATACAACAATCAGACTATATTCTTGATTTTGGACCCTTAGCGGGAAAAGAAGGTGGAGAGATTGTCTACCAAGGTGATTATAAAGGGCTTTTAGACGCCGATAAATCTGTTACAGGTGCGTATCTGTCCGGCAAATTAAAAATACCTTCAAAACAAAAATCTGTCTACTATAATGTTATTGATGCAGCACCAAGACTACAGCTTGAGAATGTAAATACAAATAATTTAAAGGGTATTAACGTTGAAATACCTTTAGGTATGATGGTTGGAATAGCCGGAGTCTCAGGAAGTGGTAAAAGCTCATTAATATCAGGAACTCTTGTGCCTGCATTGCAGTCTTTATTTTATGAACAAAAGAAGGAAACTGGAAAAACAAGAGAAGAAGAACTCGAAGAAGATATAATAGTAATGCTAAAAGCAAATATCGAGAGAATTCGAGGAGTTGAATTAATAAAAGATTATGCTTACATACCCCAGAAACCTATTGGTAGAAATAAGCGTTCAATACCGTTAACTTATTTGGATTTATGGGACAAGGTCAGAAATTATTTTGCAAGTCAACCTGCAGCCAGGGAGTCAGGACTTACTCAAGATTACTTTTCGTTCAATTCAAAGGGTGCGTGTCAGCTGTGCCAAGGCTCTGGAGTACTTGAGAATCAGTATTACCAAATGGGCGTTTTTTCTAGTATTTGTCCTGAATGTCATGGCACCAAATATAACAAAAATGTTCTTGAGATTAAATATAAGCATAAATCAATACTTGATATCTTAAATATGAGTATATCTGAAGGCATAGAATTCTTCAAAGGAGATAATGAAATATGCTCTATGTTAGAACTGCTTGAGGGTATAGGAATGGGATATTTACTTATGGGACAACCTGTTCCAACTTTAAGCGGAGGAGAGGCTCAGAGAATAAAACTGGCAAAGGAGCTTGGAAAAGCGCGAAAGGGAAATGTTCTCTATATTCTGGATGAACCCACAACAGGGCTAAGCTTTTATGATATAAGCATACTCCTTAAGTTACTGGATGATATAGTTAAAGGTGGTAACTCTGTTATTGTTATTGAGCATGATCCGTATGTTTTGTCTTTCTGTGACTTCATTATAGAGCTTGGACCCGGAGGGGGATACGAGGGTGGAGAAGTGGTAGCACTGGGTACACCCCTGGATTTGATGAATAATATATCTTCAAAAACAGGTCGGTATCTGAAAATACAGCAATAGTAAAAAATAATTAATATAGGATGCAGGTGTATATTAATGAAACATATTACAATAAAAAATGCACGATTGCATAATTTGAAAAATATTGACATTAGCATACCAAAAGATTCTTTTGTCGTGGTAACAGGTGTAAGTGGCTCAGGTAAGTCCAGTTTTGTATTTGATTTACTTTATGAGGAGGGTCGAAAGAATTATTTAAAGTCATTAGGAATATATCAGGATATAGAGGATGAGAATGAGTGGTTTGACAGTATACATGGCATAAGTCCGACGGTTGCAGTAAAACAGAAAATTATAAGCGAAAACAATCCAAGGTCAGTCGTGGGAACTAAGACTAGAATACTGGAATACCTTAGAATGCTCTATTCCATATATGGTGATAAGGTTTGTTCCAGGTGTGGTGAGTTATGCTCAAAAGACATGATATGCACTAAATGTGGAAATGTTGAAGAAAGGTTATCAACCCAATATTTCTCTTTTAATACTCCTGTTGGAATGTGCCTGAAATGTAAAGGTAGAGGCATAATCACTGATGTATGTATCTCAAAGATAGTGCCTGAGGATAATATGCCGCTTAGGCAAATATTAAAAAGAGTGGAGATGTCTGCACATCGCATTAAGAATGAATTAGAACCGTTATTGGCAAAAGAAGGCGTAGATTTAAACACTCCATATGGTGCACTGACTAGGGAGGTCCAGAGGGCTTTTATTTATGGAATTCATGATAAAAACAGTAAATATAGGTTTTTTGGAGTGGTACCATTTATTTTATGGAAGAAAGAGAATGGTAGACAAGTTAATGACTTTGTGGATGTATTAATTTGCCCGGATTGTTATGGGTATAGGATTGGAAAAGAAGGGCTTGAGTACTTTATCAATCAAAACCATATAGGTCAACTCGCATCATTTACAATAATGGAGCTAAAGCATTTTATTGAGGAATATGTTGAAGAATATAATCTGCCTGTATATATAAGGAGTCTTTTTGCAATAATTCAAAAGAAGATTCAAAACTTGATTGACGTTGGACTTTCCTACCTTTCTCTATATCGGGAAATACCGACTTTAAGCGGTGGGGAGCTTCAAAGACTATTTTTAATGTCGCATTTGGAATCTCGAATGGAGTCTATAGTATATATCTTCGATGAACCAACTACCGGACTTCACGAAATTGAAAAAAAGGAACTTTTAAATAAGATTAAAGCACTACAAAGTTTGGGAAACAGTATTATTATAGTTGAGCATGATAAAAACACAATTGAAATGGCAGAACATATTATTGATTTTGGACCTCTGGCAGGAAAATACGGAGGAGATGTGGTTTATCAAGGTGGATATCATGGATTGCTAAGCTCAGAAAGGTCAATAACTGGTCAATACCTTTCAGGACGCCTTAGTTATCCATCGAAAACGAAAGAGCAATATATTGAAATCACAGATAAAACACCAAAGCTTAATATAAAGAATGCAGTGGTAAATAATCTTAAAAATATAGATGTTGAAATACCACTTCGGGTTATTGTGGGTATCGCAGGGGTGTCGGGCAGCGGAAAAAGTTCCCTTATATCAGATTCCCTGGTTCCGTTGCTTAAAGAACATTTTAAGGAATCAGTAAATTATAATGGTGAGGATGAAGTTGATGAAAGTGAGGATAAGGATTTATTACTCAGGAAAGTATCCGGTAATATCTATGGAACTGAAAACCTTGCTGGAATAGCTGAGATATCACAGTCTCCTATAGGAAGAAACAGAAGATCTGTTGTTATTACGTATTTGGGAATATGGAACAAGATACGCAATCTCTTTGCAAACCAACCATTAGCAAAAAAGATTGGTCTGACGCCAGGGCATTTTTCATTCAATTCACAAGGGGCATGTGCTTTGTGTAAAGGGTTGGGAATAGTTGAAAAGTCTTTTGAGTATCTTGGGGTTATTACCCGTAATTGTCCAGAGTGTTCGGGAAAGAGGTACCATAAGGAAATTCTAAGCGTGACATATAAAGAAAAGAATATACTTGATATTATGGACATGAGTGTATCCGAAGCAATGAATTTTTTCAAAGAAGATCCATCTATAGCACTAATGCTTAGTGTACTTACAGAGACCGGTGTAGGATATATTCAACTGGGTCAGCCTACACCTACACTAAGTGGAGGAGAGGCTCAAAGGATTAAGATAGCAAGGGAACTTGGAAAAGAAAGAACAGGAAACATATTGTTTGTTATGGACGAACCTACCACCGGACTTAGTTACTATGATACTGCCAAGCTAATAGATATTATGGATAAGCTTATTAAAAAGGGTGGTTCTGTAATAGTAATAGAGCATGATCCAACTGTCTTATCCTATTGTGACTGGATAATTGAAATGGGGCCTAAATCGGGTAGTGAAGGCGGAGACGTTATTGCACAGGGAACGCCATTTTCATTAAAAAACAATGTAAAATCAAGGATAGGACCATTTTTAACAGTATAAATGATTGAAAGTAAGTAATAAAATAGTTATATAAGGGGAACTGGTTAATGTGCGAAATAATAAGAGATTATTGGCCTACTAAAGAATGGAGGATATGTTCTCCCAAAGATGTGGATATGGATTGGAATATATTACGAGAAGCAGATACCTATATTGAGAAAAACATGCCTAATGTAAATAGTTTTGTTTTAGTCAGAAATGGGTACATAGTTTTTGAAAAATATTACAATGGGCGTTGTAAAGATATTTTGAATCCAGTAATGTCGGTAACTAAAAGTGTTATATCTCTTCTGATAGGTATTGCAATCCATCAAGAATTTATTGAAAGTGTAGATCAAAAAGTGGTACAATATTTTCCAGAGCTTATCATTGATGCAACAAATTATATGAGTTTTGAGTTAACTATACGGCATTTGCTGACCATGACTTCTGGAATACAATGGAGAACTGCAAGCAGAGGAAGAGAGTACATGCTTGACAGGATGTGCCGCAGTAAGAACTGGGCAGAATTTATTTTAGGATTGCCAGTTCAAAAAAACACTTTTGGAAAGTTTCAGTATAATAGCGGTAACTCGCATTTATTATCTGCAATAATTACAACAGCTACAGGACTTAATGCTCAAAGTTTTTTGAATAAGTATATATTGAATATATTGGGAATTAAAGAAATATATAGTAGTTCGTTGGGATATGCCGGATTTAATGGCATAGATTCTGTTTTTGAAAGAATGGGAGAAGAGCAGTGGGTTAAAGATCCTCAAGGACATAATATGGGAGGACTTGGACTTTCATTAAGTACGAGAGATATGGCTAAAATCGGATATCTTTATTTGAATAATGGTTTCTGGGAAAAACAGTTTTTAGTTTCAGATAGTTGGGTTTCAGACTCCTTTAAAGCATATAATGGCGGAGACTATGGATACCACTGGTGGATTAAGTGTTTCAAAGGTTATAATGCTTATTGTGCAATTGGTTTTGGAGGGCAATATATAATTGTAGTGCCTCAATATGATATTGTGGTTGTAGTAACTTCTGATGTAAATCAAGCTGCGGTAAACAGTAAGGACCCGATTTCTATTCTGGATAAATATATTATCAAGTCTATCCAATAATTTGTGGAGTAAGACTTAGTGGGGGGAATATGATGTCAGAGCAAAAATTTGAAGCGGTTATTAAAAGATCTGACGGAAAAGTTAGCAGATTATTTATTGATGTTCCATTCAATGCAGCACAAGTTTTTAAAGGTAAAGGTAGGATAAAGGTTAAAGGGGAGATTAATGGTTTCCACTATAGGAGCAATTTAATACCTAAGGGTCAGGGTGCTTATATTCTTATGATAGACAAAGAAATGCAAAAAAATATTGCCTCAAATTCAGGTGACGTTATTCAAATAACTATGGCATCCGATAGTGATGTATTAGAGAATAATCATAAAAGCTGCAAAATTGAAATGATGAGTAGCAATATGGATGTTTTAACAGCAATTAAAACGAGAAGAAGCATTAGAAAGTTTACTTCTGAAAAAATAAATGACAAAATTCTCAATGTGGTTTTAGATGCTGGATTCTGTGCACCTTCTGCGACCAATAAAAGACCATGGCACTTCATTGTTATTAGAAATAAAAATACCATGATGTCAATATCGCAGCAATATACCCATGCAAGGATGCTGCCAGAAGCAGACTGTTGTATTGTTGTCTGTGGTGATAAAGCTGTCCAGGGTATGACAGGTTTTTTAATTGAGGACTGCTCCGCGGCTATTCAGAATATGCTACTTGCTTTGCATGGTTTGGGTTTAGGAGGAGTCTGGTGCGGTATTTATTCGGGAAATAAAAGTAACACTATTTTAAGTGATATCCTTAAGTTGCCTCTTAAAATCATTCCTGTCGGTATGATTGCAATAGGTTACCCAAGTGAGTCAAAAGAAACTGTTGACAGATTTGAACAAAACAAAGTTCATTTAGAACAATGGTAATGGGATTAATATTGAAATTAAATGAGTTATGGACTCACAATAAGAGGGGGGTGTATTATTAATGGAAAAGGTAGGGGTTGTTGGAGCTGGAGTAATGGGACGAGGAGTAGCCCAAAGCTTAGCACAGTCAGGAATTATAACGTTTTTGGTTGATGTTTCGGATGATATTTTGGAAGTAGCTAGAGATGATATTTATAATATATCTTTTTTAAGAGATTGATTTAAATATAGAAGAACTTTTTGTTTTAAATTTAATATACTAATTCACATTATTTATATACTGTGAATTAGTTTAATGGAGGCAAAATATTCGGTTGACACAGACGATTTAACAGACATTCTAAAATACATATTGCGATACAGGGCAAAAAATGAAGGCAAAGAGGTGAATAAAAAAATGGGACGGATTATTTGTTCAAAATTTATATCGTAATTATAGAATTTCATGATATTTCAATTTAGGATTGCTGTAAAAAGCAACTTTCCAATATAAATGGTTTAACGAGATGATTAAAAATATTGAGCAGTCAGAGGGTTCAAAATGAGATATAAATAATTATTTATGCAAAGAGATAAATCTTATTCAATAGGGATTGATACTGTGATAATAAAAAGGGTGATATATGGATAATATCGTGGGGTTTTATGATAAATATGATGAGGAAAGCAGACTTACAACTAATAAGGCAAGAAAAGTTGAATTTACAGTAACTACAACAATTTTAAATCAATATATAGAAAAACATTATAAAATCCTTGAATTAGGATGCGGAACTGGCGTGTATTCCTTTTATTATGCAGAGAATGGGAATAATGTAGTTGCCACCGATATAACTCCAAAGAATATTAATACCATTAATCAAAAACTACATCAGAGAAAGGATAACATAAATTTATCTGCTGAGGTAGTGAATGCCACTGATTTGGGTAATTTTGAGTCTGAAAGTTTTGACGTTGTTCTATGTCTAGGACCAATGTATCATCTTATAGATGAATATGACAGAGAAAAATGCATCAGGGAATCTTTAAGGGTATTAAAGAAAAAAGGTATACTGGCAGTAGCATATATAAATAAACATTATGTGCTAAATTCAATTATGACTACTGATAAAAGATTTCTTACAAATGCCTTTGTTGATAAGGTTTTTAATACGGGAATTATTAAGGAAGGTGAAAAAGAATGCTTTTGGACGGATGCATTTTTTACAACTCCGATAGAGGTGGAAGCGTTTGTAAATAAATTCAATGTTCAAATAACTGACCATATTGGAACTGACGGACTGA
>JAEZUI010000003.1 GCA_023421115.1 Bacillota bacterium
TTTGTATACTTACTGCCACAATGAGCCAATGATGTATTATGATCCAACAGGACACTCAGAAAAATCAGCATTAGATTTGATTGGTGAAATAATAGCTGCAAAGGAAATATATGAAGAAGAGCAAAAAAAGCGAGATAAAATGTGGTTTTTCCAAAAGGAAAGACATTCTAGAACAGAAGCTCAAGAACAAGCTGCAAGTAGTGCAGAAACTGCGAGAAGCAGCATGAAAAGTACTAAAGCATATGAAGATCCTATCTTAAAAAAAGCAATTGATAGTTATTTAGAAAAAGAATATGGAGGAACTATGGCGGATGTTCTTGATTTACAAAAGACAATTATAAGTTATAATAGTCTTATAAACTATAAAAACGGTGTTGCTAATCAAAAAAGTATCCCAACTGTAGAACCTCATTCTAATGAGGGGACGGGTAAGACTCTTGTTGCTGCTCAACAGCTTATTGATATAGGCTGGAACGATAAGGATATTGATATCGACGAGATAAATAGGATACTTGTAAAATATGAGATTAATACAACAGAACGTATACAACATTTTATAACACAAGTCTCATATGAATCTGGATATGGTAAGTATACTAGAGAAGGAGAGTATCTATTAGATTCACCATATAATTTTACACAAGAAGAATATGAAGCTTATTATAATAAAAAGTCAAATTACAAATATAAAGATAGAGGAGTTGGATATATACAAACAACTTTTAATTATCAGCATAAATTTTTTGCTACTGACGTTTTTAGAGAAAAATATCCACAATATGAATTAAGTAAAGTTGCATATAATCATCCGGAAGCAATTGACCCTGTATATAATGAGATGCTTAAAATTGCAAAGAATAATAACATTATTATCAAGACTATTACAGATATAAATGATTTAGGTACAGATTATATTGCAAATGATTATTCATGGGAAATAACAGGTTGGTGGTGGAAACAACATAGTGCCAATGAATTAGTTGACAAATTGAATACAGGGGATGTAGATTCTGTAAGCAGATTAGTAAATAAGTGGGATACACAATCGTTTTCGGATAGAAGCGATATTTATAAAGTAGTAAAAAAACATATAAACTAGCTAGGAGGTTATCAATTGAAATTACAATATGTGTATATTTGCTTTGCTCTAATATTTCTTTTGACTTCTTGTGGTAGTAAAGATATAGAACCATTTGAGGTAAAAGATGAGAAAGAAATAATGATATTAACAGAAGAAGTTGAGAAAAATCAAGGTATAGATAATACAAAGTTGACAAGAAATGATGATTTGACACTTGAAAAAGATACAAAGTATTATACTAACTTTATTGTTTCTACTGAAAGTATCATAAGACAAGGTTATTTAACAAATGTTAAAATTTATTATCCGCAATTATATATGTTGTCATCTGAAAATAGCAGTGTAGAATTAAAAGAATTATTAGATAAAGCGAACAAACTTATTACTGATAAAATATTTTACCATGAGATGGCAATGTTACATACAAAGCTATTTAAAGCAAATATAAAGAGTAATTTAACAGTGCTTAATGAAAAAATTATTAGTATTTCTTTTGAAGGGGATATTAATGATGATGGAGTGTATCATCAGTTCTTATCATCTTTAACCTATGATATTAATAATGGAGTAGTTTTAAAATTGTTTGATGTGATTAAAAGTAATTACTTACTTGAACTGTTAAGTACTGAAAATTTCGAGATATATCCAAATGATTTTGATGATAAGAACAAATTTGTTAAAGATTTATTTATTGAAAAAATCAAAATTGCCATGGAAGCTGGTGAAAGTGTAAGTGATTTTTATCTTACTGAAGAATATATTGTTCTTTATACCGAATTATCACCTAATCTAAATGAAATGATACTAATAAAAGTACCTTATACATACTAGACTAAAAGTAAGCGTCAAATTGTTACCACCTGTAATAGTTTGACGCTTTACTGTATTCTAGGAGAATTTACACGTAAAGAGATACCTAGTGTGAAAAATACCACAGCAGAGCCCGAAAATGCGTATACTTAATAAAGGTACTATTGTCCCTTGAAAATTTAATAGTCTTTAGAATTTAACTCAAGCCAAAGAAATGTCAATTTAATGTAATAGGAATCAATCTTATATCAAGGGAAACAGGAAATGACAAGGTATATTACTTCAACAACGGACATGCAGATGTAACAGCCCTGCTAGATGCAACAACAAAGAATATACAACCTATGAATATGACTGTCATGGAAGGATGACAAGCCAGTTTATAGGCGATGCGAGCACTTATGTACAGATAACAGTGCCGAATGAATCAACCGACATGGGATATGACGGAAACGGAAATCTCAAAAAGATAATAGTTGAGACTAAGGAAAACGGAGTTTTAAAGAGTAGAGTAACAACCCAGAGAATCTATGATGAACTGAACAGGGTAAAGACAAAGACAGAAACTTCGGTAGATGAAAACAACAATACAGTAGTAATGGGACCTGTAACATATAATTATGATATAACCACAGGGGTAAATACAGGAGAAGTAAAGGAACAAAGCATATATCCCGAAGGCAATAGCGTGGATAAAGTTTACGATGCTGCAGGA